>CATKDT010000093.1 GCA_949746675.1 uncultured Clostridia bacterium | reverse complement strand
GACAAGATGAGGAGTAAAATGGAAATACCAGCACTCAAAAAACTAAAAGAAACAACTACAAAAGAAAAAAAGCCAAAAGACAAAAAAGTAATATCAATAGCTTTTGATATACTAGTAATATTTTGTGTAGCATTACTTAGTGCAACCTTTATGCAAAAAACATTCCAAAACGATACATTTTATACAATAAAAATAGGTCAACTATTACGTACATCTGGATTAGATTATATTGACCATTTTTCTTGGCATGAGAGTTTACCATATATGTACCCACACTGGCTGTATGATATAGCAACATCATTAGTGTATGACTTTATGGGAGGATTTGCAGGGGTATATATTGTAAATATAGTATTATCAAGTATATTAGGAATAGTAACATATATAACTAGCAAAAAAATAACAAAAAATCAATTAATATCATTTCTAGTAACACTAGGACAGATGTACCTAGTAAAAGACTATTTAGCAGCAAGAGCACAATTAGTAACATTTATACTGTTTGTATTAGGAGTATTATTCATAGAAAAATACTTAGAAAAACCAAAATTACGATATGCACTAATGTTAATATTAATACCAATAATAATTGCAAATGTACATTCAGCAGTATTCCCATTCTACTTCGTATTATTCTTACCATACATAGGGGAGTACGCAATACGAGTACTATTAGATGCACACTTACCACATAAGATTTATCAAGTATATATAAAAACATGTATAAGACATACAAGTAAAAAGTTAAAAAATGTAAATGAAAATAAAATAAAACAATATCAGAAAAAACTAGCAAAGCTTAATAAAGAATTAGAAAAATCAAATACAGACTTTGAAAAAGCAACAATAAAACAAAATAGTACACGAAATAAACCATATAAATTAATTCTTGAGAGAAATGACAATATATTAAAATTAATAATAATAATGATAATATGTCTATTTACAGGATTACTTACACCAATAAAGGACATGCCATACACATACACTATAAAAATAATGCAAGGAAACACAACAAAAAGCATAAATGAACATTTACCACTAACGTTAATTGATTATAAACCAATACTAGCAGTACTAACACTAACAATAGCAGTAGTAGCATTCTCAAAAGTTAAAATTAGACTAAGAGACTTATTCTTTTTCTGTGGACTAACATTACTTGCATTAATGACAAGAAGACAGATATCAATGCTTGTATTATTTGGAGGATTTGTATTTGCTAGAATAGCAGCAGACTTTTTTGAAATATATGATAAAGATAGTTCAGAAGAATTTGTAGAATATTTAACATCAATATCAGGGCAATTCCTGACAATAGCAATAATATTATTAGTATGTTTTGCAAATTATAAAAATAAAATAAATAATCCATATATAAACGAAAATGCATATCCAGTTGAAGCTTCAAAATGGATAAAAGAAAACTTAGATTATAAAAATATTAGATTATACAATGATTATAATTATGGAAGTTATCTACTATTTGAAGATATACCAGTATTTATAGATTCTAGATGTGACTTATATACACCAGAATTTAATGGAGAGTACAATAAGGAAAAACATAAATATGAAGGAAAAGACATATTCACAGACTTTATGAATATTAGCACAATAGGAACATATTATGAAACAAAATTTGAAGAATATGGGATAACGCATGTAATAACAAAACCAAATTCAAAAATTAGAATGTTAATATCAAGAGATGAAAAATACAAAGAACTATACAGTGATAAAAACTTTGTTGTTTATGCTAGAGGAGACCAAGAAGAATTCGAAAAATAATCAGCATTATGAAAGAGAGAGAAAATGATTGAAAAAATAATCGAAGTAACTGAAAATGATACTAATACAAGGCTTGACACTTATGTTTCAAGCCTTAATCTTGCATTATCAAGAAGTATGGTAAAAAAATTAATAACAAATGGGAAAATATTTGTAAATGAAAAAATTGTAAAAGAATCTTACAAAATAAAAAATGGAGATAAAGTAAAAGTAATAATAGAACCACCAAAAGAAACAAAACTTGAAGCACAAGAGATTCCATTAGATATAATATATGAAGATAATGATATTATTGTAATAAATAAAGAAAAAGGAATGGTGGTACACCCACGGAAATGGCAATAAAGATAATACATTAGTAAATGCTATACTAGCACATTGCAAAGGAAGCTTATCTGGAATAGGAGGAGAGTTAAGACCTGGAATAGTACATAGAATAGACAAAGATACATCAGGACTTTTAATAGTTGCCAAAAATGACAAGGCACATATAAATATATCAGAACAGATAAAAAATCATACAGTAACCAAGATTTATACAGCATTAGTAAAAGGAAATATTGTTGAAGATGAAGCAACAATAGATATGCCAATAGGAAGATCAAAAATTGACAGAAAAAAGATGGCAATAACTGAGGAAGGAAAAAATGCAGTTACACATATAAAAGTTTTAAAAAGATATGGAAAACATACTTTAATTAGTGTTAAAATAGATACAGGAAGAACACATCAAATACGTGTACATATGGCAGAAATAAAACATCCAATAATAGGAGATGAAGTATATTCAAATGGAAAAAATGAATTTGAAATAAAAGGACAAATGTTACACAGTACAATACTAGAATTTATTCATCCCATAACAAACAAAAAAATGCATTTAGAAGCTCCACTACCACAATATTTTAAACAAATAATAAATATTTTAGATAATAATATGAACTAAAGTTCACACGAAAGTTCACAAAAATACTAATTATATATTATATAAAAATAAAAAATGATGTGAACAGAATGTCACAAAAACTTACAAAAAATATTAACAAATGTCATATAAAAATTTATAAAAATAATGAGAACTATACATCACATAAACGTCACATTACATAAAAACTTAATACTAATTTATACAATAAAAAGATAAAGAAGGGATAATAAATGGAAGAAAGATTACAAAAATTTTTAGCAAATGCGGGAGTTGCATCAAGAAGAAAATGTGAAGAATTAATTGCAAGTGGAAAAATAAAAGTAAATGGGATGATTATTACAGAACTCGGAAAAAAAATAAATCCAGAAAAAGATGTAGTGGAATATAATGGTAAAATAATAAAAGAAAATAATGAAAAAATTTATATATTATTAAATAAACCTATTGGATATGTGACAACAGTAAAGGATCAATTTGACAGACCAACTGTAATGAACTTAATAAAAGGAGTAAAAACAAAAGTTGTTCCAGTTGGAAGACTAGATATGTATACATCAGGAGCGCTATTATTATCAAATGATGGTGATTTTGTAAATATGGTAACACATCCAAAAAATGAGATAAACAAAACATATAATGTCACTTTAAATGGAATTATTACTAAAGAAGAAACAGAAAAGTTAAAAAATGGTGTAGAAATAATTGACAATGATAAACCATATACAACAAAAAAAGCAAATGTAAAAATACTAAAAACTGATAATGAAAAACATTTATCAAGGATACAAATAACCATTCACGAAGGAAAAAATAGAGAAGTTAGAAAAATGTGTGAAGCAATAGGAAAAAAAGTATTAGCTTTGCATAGAGCAAAAATTGGAAACCTAGATGTAAAAGACATTCCATTAGGAAAATGGAAATACATAGATAAAAAAGACCTAAAAATGTAGCATTTTAAAATATAACAAAGGAGAAGTATTAAATATGATTAAATCATAAACAACAAGATGTAAACAAAACAAACGAGAGGAGAACAAATGGATAAAAGAGAACTAAGTAAAAAAAGACGAAGAAATGCAAAACTATTTTCAATATACAAAATGTTTTCATGGGATTTATTATTTTATTACTCAATAGAATTTTTATTTTTCACAATAACAAAAGGAATATCAGCATCAGAAGTATTAATTATAAATGGAATTTATTTAATTAGCAAAATAATAATGCAAATTCCAGCAGTAATAATAAATGATGCAGTTGGTAGAAAAAAAGGGATTATAATAGGAAACTTATCAATAGTATTGTATTTATTAATATTGATATTTGGAAAAGGAGCAATAAGTATAATAATAGCAAATATATTTTGTGCAATAGGATTCGACTTAAAATATTTAACAGAAACAACCCTTTTATATGACTCAGTTTCAACTAGAGGAGGAGAGGGTCTATATTCAAAAATAGATTCAAAAGGAGGAAGTTTATATTATATACTAGATGGAATAACAGCACTAATTTCAGGATACTTATTTATAAATAACAACTATTTACCGATGATAGCATGCTTAATTTGTGTAATAATATCAACAATAATTTCACTAATGTTTGAAGATATTTACGAAAAACCAAAGAAAACAAGCATTAGGAAGACTGTAAAAAACACAGGAAAAGACTTAAAGAAAACAACAAAATTTATACTAAAATCAGGCAGAATGAAAGCAATTATGATATTCCAAATTGTATTATATGGAACAATAAAAATAATAGACACATATAGAAGTGATATTTTAGTAGATTTAGGAGTACCAGAAGAACAATTTGCAATAATAATTGGAATATTATCAGTAATAGGTGGAGTTGCAGTATCACAAAATAAAGCAATTGAAAAGAAATACAAAAACAAAACTCTAACTGTTATAGGACTAACCTATCTTACAGGAGTAATACTTGTAGGTGTAGTGGCATTTATAGCAAAAACAGAAGCAATAATTCCAATATTATTAATAATATTTGCAATACAAAAGATATGTTCATCAATGTGGTTTGTATTAGAAACAAAATATATCAAGAATTTTACAACCGAAAAAAACAGAAGTAATATTGCATTTGCATATCAAATAGTAGGAGCAACATCAGCAAGTATATTCTCAATTTTAGGAGGAATATTACTAGAGCACACAAATATAGAATACTCATTTTTAATTATTGGACTAATATCATTAGCATTAATGATATTAACACTAGACTACATGAGAACAAGGATTGGGTTAAAACCACATCAATATAATAAAAAAGATATAAGTTATTAAAAAATAAATTAATATAGACCTAATAATAAGTTATTATCATCTTATTATTAGGTCCATTTTTTATCTTATATTAATAACTTGTTTTTCCATCAAGAAGCTCATCGTTTTTAATCCAATCAGCGACATCAAACTTTTCATACTCAGTTTTATTAAGTCTAACATAAACTGCATCAATACCAGAATTAATAATTAGTTTTCTACACATCTGACATGAAGTGGGTTTTTCAACATACTCACCATTTTTAGCGGAAATACCAACTAAAAACAAAGATGATCCTATCATATCTTTTCTAGAAGCGCTAAGTAAAGCATTTTGCTCAGCATGAACACTTCTACAAGCATCATATCCTCCACGTCTTTCATCAGGAAAAATCTTTTTCTTTGTACAGTAACCTAAATCACTACAATTTAATCTACCACGAGGAGCGCCATTATAACCAGTAGAAATAATTTCATCATTTTTAACAATAAGACATCCCCATTTTTTCAAAAGACAAGTACTTCTTTCACCAACAGACTCTGCTATATCCAAATAATAGTTTATTTTACTAATTCTTTCCATTATTATATTTTCCTTCTAAGATTTATTTTTACAATTTATGCAATTATTGACTAACTTTATATTTATAATATTTACAAAAATATAGTTATAATTTCCTGCTTCTAACTTATTCAACAGTAACGGATTTAGCCAAATTTCTAGGTTTATCAACATCAAGCTTCTTATTCTTAGCAACATAATATGCAAGTAATTGAAGCGGAATAACTGATATAATAGGAGATAACATATATGAAACTTTAGGAATACTTATAATATTATCAAAAGCTTTATTATCAATTGTTTGGTCTGTAATAAGATACACATTAGCGCCACGTGTAATAACTTCCTCTAAATTACTAATAGTTTTAGGTAAAATTTTAGTATTTGTAACAATGCCAATAACATCAACACCATCTTCCATCAAAGCTATAGAACCATGTTTAAGTTCACCAGCAGCATATGCATCAGAATGAATATATGAAATTTCCTTTAGCTTCAAAGAAGCCTCTAAAGAAACAGCATAATCAGTATTACGCCCGATAAAGAAAACATCTTTCTTTTTATAAATATTTTTGGCAATATCTTTTACTGCATCAGCAGTTTTCAATGCATCTTCAATTTTTTGAGGTAAAGATAAAATATCCTTCTTCAAACTAGCTAACTCCTTAACTTCCTTATCATCCAAATTATTCAAATTATTTTCAGCAATATATAAAGCTAAAATATTTAATAAAGTAGTTTGACAAGTATAAGCTTTAGTTGAAGCAACTGCAATTTCAGGACCCGCATGAGTATATAGAACATAATCAGCAAGTCTAGTAATAGAACTTCCAATAACATTAACAACAGCAATAGTTGTAGAACCTTTGCTATTAGCTAATTTTAAAGCAGCAATAGTATCAGCAGTTTCACCAGATTGACTAATAAAAATACATAAAGTATGTTCATTAATTAAAGGGTCTCTATATCTAAATTCTGAAGAAACATCAACCTCCATAGGAATTTTAGTAAATTTCTCAAAGGTGTATTTTGTAGCTAAGCCAGCATGCATAGCAGTACCACAAGCAACAATATAAATTTTATTAAACTTGCTAAAATTAACATCATCTAAAGGCAAATTGATTTTATCTTTTTCAAAAGAAGTTCCAATAGTTTCAAGAACAGCCCTAGGTTGCTCAAAAATTTCCTTTAACATAAAATCATCATAACCATTTTTCTCACTTTGAGTAGCATCCCACTCAATATTTTTCAAATCCTTTTTAATATTTTGTAAAGAAGTGTTGTAAAAATCGATACTATCTTTAGAAATAACAGCCAATTCACCATCTTCCATAAAATAAAAATTCTTTGTATGAGCAAGTATAGCAGGAATATCAGAAGCAATATAATTTTCTCCATTACCTTTTCCTACAACAAGAGGGCTATCCTTTTTAGCAACTATAATTTGATCTGGAAAATCATTTGAAAGAACACCAATAGCATAACTTCCAATCAAGTCAGATAAAGTATCAGAAACAGCCTTTAAAAGACCATTTTCAGAAAAATCTTTATTTTTCTGAAAATGATAATCAATCAAATTAGGAATAACCTCTGTATCAGTCTCAGAATATAAAGTATATCCCTTATTAGATAAAAAAGTTCTTAATTTATCATAATTCTCAATAATTCCATTATGTACAACTGCAATATTTTTATCATTATTTGTGTGAGGATGAGCATTTTCTTTTGAAGGAATACCATGAGTAGCCCAACGTGTATGAGCAATACCAATAGTACTATCAGACTTTTGTAAATCCTTGTTATCCTGTAAATTCTTAACTCTACCTTTATCCCTAAAAATATCTAGTTCATAATCAGAACTTTTAGAAGAATTTAACACTGCAATGCCAGCAGAATCATATCCTCTATACTCAAGTGAAAGCAAACCATTAATAAGCACAGGCACAGCTTTCTTTGTACCTATGTATCCAACTATTCCACACATATGTGAAACCTCCTATAAAGTTCACAGCTATTGGTACTCCATTTGTTACAATATCACTATTGCTTTTTAGAAGAACCTTTGGTAGTAGCATACCATAGAACCATCCGCCGAATCTTTCGATAAGTTCTATCCTCGTCAACAAACTTAATTGTCCAGGCGCTAAAAATAAAATTGTGACTTTATATAGTTTATACACTAAAAATAAAAAAAGTGCAACATATAAGGCAAAAAATTAAGAAATAAAACCTACAAACTTTATCTAAATTATGTTTTACAAAATACACAATTTCACTTGAAAATCTAAGAAAATACTGATATACTAAAAGGCAAGAAGACAAATAAGAATGATAAGTATTAGAAAGGAAATAAAATTATGCCAAAGAAAAACGGAATATTAAAAATAGTATTATGTATCATAGTAGTGCTAGTAATAGCAATAGTATCAGTAATTGTAGTAAAGAAATTCGTACTTAATAAAGACCAAAATGATGTTATAATAGATAACACACCAATAGAGCACAACTTAAATGAACTAAAATTCGACAAATATACAAAAGTCGAAAATGGGGTTTTAACAAATAAAAGTGAAAAAATAAAAGAAGAAAAAGTAGTTGACGAGTTTACAATATCAGACTATCAATTAACATATGAACATGGAACAAGACTAATTGGAACAGTAACAAATAATTCGAAAACAAATTTCACACAAAGAACCAAAGTAATGATAAAATTTTTTAATGACAGCGGAACAGAATTAGGATATATGATAGGTTCAATACCACCAGTAGATGCAGGAGATACAGTACAAATTAATACAACATCAGCAGATGAAATTATGAATGTGTATGATGTTAAGGTTGAGAAAATGCAATAGGATTGAAGGAGGCATAAGTTCATTATGGGAAAAATGACCAGCGAAATAAGAAGAAAAATTGCAAAAGAAAAAGCAAGAATGGACAGAAAAGATGGTGAATTTAACATAAATGACAAAAGAAAAATAGTAATAAAAGTAGTTATAAAATATAGAATAAAAAATTTCTTTTTAAAACCATTTAAAAAAGTATAAAATCAATTAAGAAAGAAAAACATTATGGGATTTAATATTGAAGAGGAACTAAAGAAATTGCCTCAAAAGCCAGGAGTATATATAATGCATGATAAAAATGACAATATAATATATGTAGGCAAGGCAATTTCTTTAAAAAGACGTGTAACATCATATTTTAGAAAAACGAATAAAACACAAAGAATACAAAACATGGTCAAGTTAATTGACCATTTTGAATATATAGTATGTGACAATGAGGCAGAAGCTTTAATATTAGAATGTAATCTAATAAAAAAGAATATGCCTAAATTTAACGTACTTTTAAAAGATGATAAAACATATCCATATATAAAAATAAATGTAAAAGATGATTTCCCAAATATATATATGACAAGAAGATTATTAAATGATGGGGCAAAATATTTTGGACCATATGCAAATGCAGGTGCAGCAAGAGAAATGTGCGAATTTATAAAATCAAAATTCAAAATCAGACAATGTAAAGCATTCAAATACAAAGACAGAGCATGCCTAAATTATCATATAAAAAAATGTAGTGGACCATGTATGGGATACATTTCAAAAGAGGAATACAGAAAACAAATAAACCAAATTATATCAATATTAGAAGGAAAAGTTGACAATGTTCAAAAAGAACTAAAAGCAGAAATGGAAATAGCTTCACAAAAGATGGAATATGAAAAAGCGGCAATGCTTAGAGATGAATTACTTGCTACAGAAAGAATATCACAAAGACAAAAAGTATCTAATATTACTGATAACGACATTGATGTTATAGGAATAGCAAGAGATGATGCCGAAATCTGCATAGAAATATTTTATATAAGAAACAGCAAAATGATAGGAAGAGACTGCTTCTTTTTAAAAGGACTAAATGATGAAGAAGATAGCGAAATTACTGAAGAATTTATTGAAAGATATTATACATCCAAAACAATAATACCTCCCAAAGTAATGGTTAGAGCAGATTTTGAAGATAGAAAATTATTAGAGGAATGGTTAACATCAAAAGCTGATAGAAAAATTGAGATAAAAGTTCCACAAAAAGGAGAAAAAATAAAGCTGGTTGAAATGGCAGAAAACAATGCAAAAATTACACTTGACAACAAGAAAAAAAACAATAAAAATGTAATAGTTGACTTAAAGGACACACTAGGATTAGAACATTTACCACGAAAAATAGAATCATTTGATATATCAAACATTTCAGGACAATATATGGTAGCTGGAATGTGTGTAATGATAGACGGACTTATAAAAAAGAATTTATCTAGAAGATTTAAGATAAAAACAGTATATGAGCAAGATGACCCTAAATGTATGGAAGAAGTAATAACGAGAAGACTTAGACACTCAATAGACTTAAATAATATAGAAAAAAGGATATTGGGAAATAACAATGAGACAGAACAGAAAAATGAACTAATAAAAATAACAGAAGACACGAAAAATAAAATTGAAAAACTTCCACAAGAAACAAAATCAAAATATGAATACAGCAAAGGATTTGGAAGATTGCCAGATTTAATACTAGCAGATGGTGGAATAACACAAATAAAAGCAACACTAAAAGCAATAGAAAATGTAGAAAAAGAAATAGGTACAAAATTAGACATTAAAGTATATGGAATGGTAAAAAACGACAAACACCAGACTAGAGCACTCATGGACATAAACAGAAATGAAATAGAAATATCAGAACAAATATTTAACTTAATAACCAATTTCCAAAACGAAGTACACAACACCGCAGTAGGCTATCACAAATTTTTGCGTGATAAATCAATGTCAAAATCAAAACTAGACGAAATACCAGGAATAGGAACAGCAAAAAAAGTAGCTTTATTAAAAACATTTGGAAGTGTTCAAAAGATAAAAGAAGCTAGCATTGATGAACTTACACAAGTAAAGGGAATAAATGAAGAACTTGCAATAAAGATAAACGAAGAATTGAATAAATAAAAATAGTCAGGCTAATCCAAGTCTGACTATTAAATTAATTATTAAAGAAAAAAGTATAAAAACTTTATATATGGAACTATTAGTGACCCTAATAGTATTAATAATTCTTGCAGCTGTTTCACTAAGTGCAGTATTTAGTGACAAAGGAGTATTCGAGAGAGCAGAAAATGCAGGAGCAAAGTACAATGAAGCAAAAGCAAGAGAAGTATTAGAAACAGTACTAT
>CATKDT010000092.1 GCA_949746675.1 uncultured Clostridia bacterium | reverse complement strand
ATTGTCAAACTTAAATCCCTCACTTCCACATATATTAGTTTTTCCACTTTCTGTTGTAAGGAGTACCCATAAGAAGTATTCTCCTGTCATTGTATCATTTCCACCTGTTACTACGTTATTGCTTGGACAATTTTCCGTGAATTCTGTTTCTGCTGGTGGATTTGTACTGCTTGTTGTCCATTTATATTTTATGTTTGTTACTCTTTCTTCTGTTTCTTTTACTATTATCTTTGTTGTATGCTCTTTTTTCCATTCTGTGCTTCCATTTGGTGAGAATTCTACCATAGGAACTATTCCTGTTACTTCTACTGTCACACTTGCCATCAAGTCTCCATATGCTTTTATTGTGTATACTCCATTTCTATTTACTGTAAAGTTTTCTGTTATTTCTGTTTTTATATTGTTGTATGTTTTTGTTAATGTTTCTACCCTTTCTCCATTTAGCCATATCTCTATTTTGTTTACTCCATTTTTTTCTTCTAATGCAGTTACTGTAAAGCTTGCGCTTCTATAATCATTTGCTATAACTGGATCAGTTGCTGTTACTGTTGGAAATACCAAGTCTTCTGCTTTTCCTAAGTAACGCCCAATCTTTGGTACACTTCTATCTAGTTCATAGGCATATCCTCCAACTATTGCTATATCTCCTTTTACATCTGATCCTTCTATTTCACTTTTAATTAGTTTATCTAAAAAGTCATCTTGATTATATTTTGGATTTGTGTGTTTTTCCATTTGCCCATCTGTCATTAATACTGTTTCTAGCACTTCTCTTGCTTTTGCTTCATTGTACTTCTCTCCTGCACTTTCTGCTCTATTAAATATTCCTCTTTCACTAAATACTCCACTTAATGAAACTCCTGCCAAAATAAGAAGTACAATAATTGTAACTATAAGTGCAATTAAAGTAATACCATTTGTATTTTTCAAATTACAACTATCATATTTTGAAAATTTTTCTCTAACGTTCCTTTTCATTTTTTCTCCTTTTGTATTTAGTTTTTCCCATTTTTCAAAACTTATTACATTTTATAAATTTTTACATTATTAGTAATTGCATCTATAATTACTAATAATATATAATAGATTAAAAAATTTGAGAGCTTTATGTAAATGCACTATGCTTTTTATTACTCTACATATCCATATTATAAAACACTTGCATTTGTTTTGCAAGCGTTT
>CATKDT010000091.1 GCA_949746675.1 uncultured Clostridia bacterium | reverse complement strand
GAAACTCTTTCGTCTATTATCATTCTAATATTTCTTCCTTGATTAATAATTTCAGCAGTTTGTATTGCTCTATTTAATGGTGAACACAAAATTAAATCTATTTTTTCTTTTTTCAAAAAATCTCTAGTTACTTCTGCCTGCTGTATTCCCTTTTCATTTAATTTAATATCTGCCTTTCCTTGTACTTTTTTTAGTAAATTCCATTCAGTTTGCCCATGTCTTGTTAATAATATTTCCATTTAAATTCTCCTAACATTTTTCTTCTATCTCTCTAAATCTATACTTCTCTTACTATAGTCATAATCTCCATACTTTGTTCTTGCAAATAACTGATGCATTTGACCATAAGTTGTTCCATGGCATTTGTCTAGAACGCTTTCTATATGTTCCTTTACTTGTTTTGTATCCATATTATTTGTTCTAACAACTGCATCATTTCCAATATTAACACTCTCATCCTTTTTAAAATGTTTATTTGCAATTTGTATTCCTCCTTCTAAATATTTAATTGTATCATCGTTATTCCTTAACATGACTCCACATCCATGTGGTGTTAGAGTGATTTGTTTATCATTTAATTTTATGGTATTTTGGGAAGATAAATCTGGATGAACTAAATAAATATCATTTCCAGGCGCAGTCAATAAAGTAAAGTCTTCTTGTTCCCATTGGCAACCTATACATACAGAATTATAAGTTGGCATTCCATAATGACTTAAATTAATAACTTCTTCACCTGCAAGTTCTCCTAAAACTTCATTACAAAAATATCTATTTCTATCTTTATTTATTCTTTGTAATATATTAGCTAATTCTGCAAATTGAATAGCTTTTTTCCCATAAATATATCGTAAATATCGA
This sequence comes from uncultured Clostridia bacterium, assembly GCA_949746675.1. GTDB lineage: Bacteria > Bacillota > Clostridia > TANB77 > CAG-508 > CAG-793. The sequence goes on along the minus strand of CATKDT010000091.1, from coordinate 10,739 downwards.
TTTTCATTATCATCATATATTGTCTGAATATCATCATAATACCAGTTACCTTCTATAGGATATAATCCATATCTTAAATTATTATTTTTTAATTCTATTGCAGATGCATGAACTATCATATATTGTCCTTCTGGAAGTCCCGAGTTTTCTCCATTTTGTTCAGCTAAAATTACAAAATGATTTCCTATGTTATAATTCCAATAAAATTTATCAGCTCTTTCTAAATCAATTGAGTCTATTATCTGTGATGGAAGATGTGTAGTTACATATTTTAAATATGTTTCTCTATTTTGCATAACTTTATCTAATCTTGTTTTGAATTCTTGAACAGATATTTTTTGTTTTAGTTTGTAAACTGCAGTTCCACAAACATTTACTGTCGTATCTACAGGAATAAATGGAACAGAAGAATCCCAAGAATAGCAAGCACCTGTATAGAATCCTCCTAACATTCTTGTAGCATTTTGTGCTATTCCTAAATCAGGCATTGTATATATCATACTTTCTCTTTTTCCACCAGAAAGTTTTGTTCCTACTTTACTTAATAGTTTTGATGTTGTTTCTAGGTGTTTTAATATCTCTCTTTGAGTATAATCATTTAATGAAAAATTTGTTATCATATAAAAATCCCCTTTATAATAAATCGACTATCATCAATTTAATTATAAAAGGGATTTTGCGTTATGTAAAATACATATTTGTATGTTAACTATAACCTAAAGTTATACTTTACAATTATCTTTTAGAATTTTAATTAAATCTTTTAATTCTTTAAAATTATTATTAACATTGAAGTATATTCCAAATTCTGCATTTTGAAGTGAAAATCCTACATCTAAAATGTTTAGTTCTTTATTTGCTAGTTTTTCTTCTACATATTCTTTAGTTATAACAGTTATTATATCTCTAACCTTTAATAACTCAATCATCGCAGTATAATTCACATTCTCTACATTAACTGTATCATTTTCTTTGTATTCAAGTTCCTTTATCAAATTTTTATATGCACTAGAAAATTTTTTTAATGTATATATTGTTGTATTTCTTAAATCTTCTTTACTAAGCTTTTTATTTAAATACTGTGAATTATAATTTACAATAAATACATCATGTAAATCTCCTATCTTTACAAATTTTATTTGTTTTGGATTATATAATTCATCACTATATTTTTTAGAAAAGGCAACATCTATTTTTTGCTTTTCCAACATTGAAAACATATTTTCTGCTGTTAGTTGATGTATATTAATAATGTTATTTTGATGATCTTCATAATATTTTAGTACAGCACTATTGTAAATTCTACTAGGCATATTTACATGTACCCCTAAGTTTATTTCTTTATGTATATTAAATATCTCTTCTGTTTTTAAAAGGACATTTATAGATTCCTTTATTTGTAAATATAGTTTTTTACCATTTTCATTTAATATCATTCCATATTTACTTCTGTTAAACAATTGTACATTCAATTCATTTTCCAAGTTTTTGATATGTTTTGTTACTGCTGGCTGTGAAATATGTAAAATTTCACTTGCTTTTGTTAAGTTTTCTTCATCTGCTACTATTTTAAATATTCTGTATAGTTCGAAATCTACCATACACTACTCCTTTTTATATTATTTTTAAATTATATAAAAATGTTCCTTGAAGCCGAAAGTTTCAAGGAACATTTGTTTTTGATTGGTGCAGATACCCGGAATCGAACCGGGACGGAGTATTAGTCCGCAGGATTTTAAGTCCTGTGCGTCTACCAGTTCCGCCATATCTGCATAACTAGATGTGAAAACATTTATTATTATAATACTTAATATTAGGTTTTGTCAATACAAAATTAAAAAATTTTTAAGTTTTTAATTATAACTTGCATTTACTTTTTTACTTCACGAGTTTTTATTTAATTTTTACTATTATTATGGTATCTCTATTTTTCTAAAATAATACAAAACAGAGAGCCTTCAGGCTCTCATATTTATGTAATTATTTTTTATTTACAACATCTTTTAATGCTTTTCCAGCTTTGAATACTGGTGCTTTAGATGCAGGAATCTTTATTTCTTCCTTAGTTTGTGGATTTCTTCCTTTTCTAGCAGCTCTTTTTCTAACTTCAAAAGAACCAAATCCAACTAATTGAACTTTTTCACCTTTCTTTAAGCTTGTTGTAACTGTGCTTATAAATGCTTCTAAAGCTTCTTCTGAGCTCTTTTTTGTTTCTCCAGTTTTAGCAGACATTGCTGCGATTAATTCAGATTTGTTCATTCTAAATACCTCCTAAGAATTTGAAGCCATATGCTTCAAACGTACGAATATGTAGTTTTTTATATTCTACTACCCTATTATTCTACACCAAAAAACAAAATCCTTCTTTTTTTTGCTATTTTTTCAGTATTTAGGAGACTTATGGCTAATTTTTGCTAGACTTTCCATGCTTTTAACGATAGCCACATATACTAAAACACCTATACCAAGAGATACAACAAGCTTTATACTTGTTTTAAATTTAATAACTGAGTATATTAATTTTGCCACTATAATTAATATTGTACTTGCAAATATCGGTTTTACGAAATTTCGTTTTAAAATTTTCAATTTCGTTTTTTTTATTAAATATATATATGATGTCATACCTGCTATTACATGACAGATTACTGTTGCAAATGCTGCCCCTTTTGTTCCTCCTAATATAAAATCAGTTCTTGGAACTAATATGTAATTAAGTATTGCTTTTGTTATCGTTCCTAAAATAATTGACACAACTGGAACTTTAGTTTTTCCTATAGCATGTAAAATATTATTTGCAATTTGTTCTATTGTTATAAAAAATATTGATATTGCACTTATTGATAATAATTCTCCTCCATCTTTTGCATTTGGAAATAACATTCCCAGTATTTGATTGGAAAAAAACATTAATACTAATATTGATGGAATTGAAATATACATTTCGAGCAAAAATGAATGATTAATTCTATTCTCCTTTTCTTTTATTTTACCATTGGTCGCAGCAATTGATGGAAGTAATGCTGTTGCAATTGCCATACAAAATGAAAGTGGCAGATTTATCAGTGTATCCACTTTTCCGCTTAATATTCCATATTGTTTTTTTGCCATTTCATATCCAATCTTTCCTTTTAGTCCATTTATTATTGTAAAAGAATCTATGTTTTTTGAAACTGTTGCTATTAGTGCAGATAGTGATATAGGTATTGATACATTTAATATATTTTTTATTATGTCTTTCACTCTAATAATCTCGCTGTTTACACTGTTTTCTATTTCCATTCTTATGTTAGGTAGATCTTTTATGTATGCCTTAATTAAAACAAATAGTTCAACTACATTTCCTATTGTTGTTGCTAAATTACTACAAGCTGCCATAATTGCAGTATTTTCCATTCTTAATAGAATTACACTTAATTCTATTGTTGCAACTACTGCAACTACTTTTGTTATTTGATCCATTGTTTGAGCTTTTGCAGTCATTTTAATGCTTTCTCTCCCATTAAAATATCCCTTTAAAACTGAAATAACAGAAACTAAAAATATTGATGGACTTAGTGCTATAATTGATAATTCCGCTTCTTTTATGTGCAAATAATCATTTGCCAAAGAATGTGCATAAATAAATAAAAAATAACTTCCTATTATTCCAATTAGCGAAAATATTAATAGTGAAATTTTAAATATTTTATTTGCACCCTTATGATCTCCTATTGCACTTTTTTCAGCTATTAACTTAGATATTGCATTAGGAATTCCTATTGCAGTTATTCCTAATAATAACGAATATATTTGAAAACTTGCACCAGATATAGCATTTCCTTCATCACCATAATTGTTTCTATTTGTTAAATATAGCCTATATAATAGCCCTAATAATTTTACAATGACTTGTGAAACTATTAGTGCAAATACACTTTGTGAAAATGTTTCTTTTGCTCTTTTTTTATACATTTTAATCTTCTCCTGATTTATAAGGTCCTTTCAATTAATATGTGTTTTAATACTGTTTTATGAGTACTAGAATTAGGTATTTATAGTTATATTTAATAAAAAATTGCACATTAAATTATTTAGCACTTAATTCCTTAAAATATTTAACTTATTTTTATAAAAAATTTACGAAAACTCTTGTAATTTTCTCCATTTTGTAGGATAATATAAGGGAGAATGAGGTTTAGTTTGAAAGGCATTAAAAATGCTTTCCAATTTATGTGTACCTTAGAAGGGAATAAACTTTATTATGAAGTATTTTGATAAATTTTTAAAACTATTGAAAACTGACAGAAATTCATTTTGTACATATGTACTTACATTATGCTCCATATATGTTATAGTAGATAGATTTGTAGAATTTTTATTAATTCTATTTACTGGAGTTGGATCAAATTATTGGGGTCCTATACGTTATTCTATTGCTTATGTATTTGTTATATTTGCGTTTCAGTTTTCTATGTCTTCAAAATTCATTAGACATGATGCTGATAAACGACACTTCTTTTATTGGTACTGTATAGGTTTATATCTTGTAACAATTTTGATGGCAGTAGAATGGATTAATAGATTATGTTGGCTTGGACTTTTATTCTTACCAGGATATACTGAACTTGTAACAGATTTTGCTTATTTAATACGCCCAGCCCTATCATCTCTTGCATTGGCTGTACCACTTTTAACTTGGCGTAATTTATTCAACAAATTATATATGGGTGTTAATGATACTAAACCTGACAGAGATTCCATTGCTGAATATACTGGTATTAATTTAAGTGATCCTAATATTGGTTGGGGGGCTTATACTAATGAAATATATATAGGTATTGATAAGGACTTTGCTAATGATGTAAAATTAGCAGAAGTAAAAAGGTTTGAATCTACACTTGTTTGTGGTGTTTCAGGAGCTGGAAAAACATCTCTTATATTTGAACCTTGGGTTGCTCAAGATATTAATAGAAAATTCTTTTATAGAGAATCTTCTAAAACTCTTGCTTTTGCAGCATTACGTACTGGTATAGCTAGATTAAATGCTCCTTACGATAATGCATACATTAATGAACATTTTACTTTAAATATGTTACTTCCTGTTGAAAGTAAGGAAGATTTATATAAATCATACTTTAAAAAATTTATAATGGGAAAAAATGGCTCTAAATATGTTTACAAAAACTGTGGTATTACATATATGGCACCTGATTATGAAACTGTTGGAAGAGTAAGAAATATATGTGATAATTTCGGTTTATCTTATAAAATAGTTGATCCTGATGATGTTAACTCAATTGGTTTAAACCCTTTTTCATTTGATGACCCAGTTAAAACATCTCTTGCAATTACAACTGTTTTAAAAGGATTTTATACTGATAGAAATCCAGAAATGGAAATGGCTTACAAAGAAAATTTATCTACTCAAGTTATTGAAAATTTGGCTATTCTATTAAAAATTATTTATCCTAAAATTAATAATGGTAAACTTCCTAATATTGAGGATATGTTAAAGCTTTTATCAAACTTTGATTTAATTGAAAAGATGTGTAAAATACTTGAACAGGATGAAGATTTAGCAGAACAATATCAAAATCAAATAAACTATTTCAAGAAAAACTTTTATGCGGACAGTTCTAATAGAAATGATATGGAGCAATTAGTTTCAATTCCTATGTCACAACTTGATACTTTACTTCGTTACCCTGGAGTTAAAGGTATATTATGTAATAGAAATAACAACATAAACTTTGATGAGGTATTAGAAGATGGCGAAATTTGCTTAGTATGTACTCGTCGTGGTGATTTAGGTGAGAGTGCTCACAAAGCATTTGGGTTATTCTTCCTACTATTAATGCAATTTTCAGTACTTCGTAGACCTGGAAATGAAAATACTCGTGTACCTAATTTCTTATATATTGATGAATTTCCAGACTTTATATGTCCTGCAACAGAGTCAATATTTACAGTTTATAGAAAATATAGAGTTGCAACAGTAATTTCAGCACAAAACTTGGCACAATTACATGCTCATGGAGAAAAACTTGGTGATACTATAATTGCTAACTGTTCAAATAAAATCGTATTTGGTAACAACTCTCCTGAAGACAACGAATGGTGGTCACTTGAAATTGGTGAAAAGAAAGAATGGACTATTAAAAAGAATGCATATAACTTCAAAAATGATGAATATGAAGGTAAAGGTACTGCTGATTACGGTTGGCATTTGAGATATCCACCAGGAAAGATACAAGGTTTAAAATTTAAAAGATGTATGTTTAAAATTAATACTTTACAGGGTGTATATTATAATGGTTGCGCTAACTTGGATTTCCTACCTTCTAAATATAATGAAAAGCAAAAAGTTAAAGTATATAATTTTGCCAAATATGCTGGAAATGGTTCTTCAAGTGATATTGTAGAAAATTATGTTGATAATAAATTAAATAAATTACGTGCTTCATCTTTGGTTAATACTCATTTTGATGACGGCAATGATGATAATCCAATTCAAATGGATACCACTAATTTATCATTTGATATCAATAATAGTGATGCAATTACTTTTACATTTAAGAATAAAAATAATACAGCAGAATAAAAATATAATAAAACTAGCTAGATTTATATTTCTAGCTAGTTCTATTTTATCCTAAAATTTTCGCTTCTACATTTCTCAATTTATATTTTCCGCCTTCTAATGCAAAATCATATAAACTTTTTGCTAAGTTTTCCTCATTTTGTGCTAAGTCTGTAGTAAAGTAGTGTGTTATTTTCTCTATATTTACTTTTTTCATTAATAATAATTTGAATATTTCAGCAGAGTGCATATTATCTTCACTTAAGAAAACTAGTTGTGGTAATGCGCTAAATTCCGAATCGCCTGGAACAAAATTATCATAAAAGTCTTTCCATAATTTCATTCTTTCTATCAATTTATCTTCCCAGTTCTCTTCTCTTCTTATTGCTTCAAATATGAAGTTATACTTTTTTTTGTCATAAGTATATTCCATAAGTACTGTTGCCTTAAACTTTTTAGAAGCTTCTTTTGCGGTTATTACTGGTTTTAATGTATAGTTTGTTAAATACTGTGACTTTCTCATATATGCTATTATTAACTGGTTTCCTGCAAGTTTTTTCTTTATCATTTCAACTGGCTTTGCATTATCAGATGGCTGCCAATTACATTCTAATTCTCTTGAAGTTAATAAATATTTTCCCATCTTTTCCATACAATAAACTCTATATATACCATTTCCCTCTTCTGATGTAAAATAGTATCTTGTAAGGATTTTGTTTTTTATTAATTGTTCTAATTTATTATTTAGCTTGTCCTGATCTTTTATTTCATAGTTTTCCATCTTTAGTAATTGAAATAGTTGTCTTGACGTTAAGAACTCAAATTTGTTTATAAATTTTAGTATTCCAAAATGTACCTCACTAATATGACCAATATTTATTTTTTGTATTATTTGGTTCATTGATACATATCCATCTTTTCCATCAAATACTTTTATTTCACCTTTTCTCATTGCAAATGGTGATACTTTTGCTTGAATTTGATTGTCTTCAATCATTGCTTCTTCCTCCTACAAAAATTATTTTATAGATGTTTTCTATACTTATTAATTATATAATGCCTGGAAGGTTATGTCAAGGAATTTTAAGTAATAAGTTTAATTTTACTGCAATTTTTGCTATTTTACTATAAAAAAATACTTTGAACTTATCCCTAAATTCAAAGTATTTTTTATTATTTATCAACATTCTTCCTATGCCCAACATTAATTACTAATACTGTAACTTTTTGTTCTTGTATTTCTGCAATAATTCTATAATCTCCTATCCTAATCACTTAATCTTACTGAAATAGTCATATTTTTCAACTCCTCTCTTTATTGTTGTATTACATATGTCAATACTATTATATTATTTTTTTGTGATTTTATACTAGAGCTTTTTCCATTATATACCACTCTATGTAAATAGTCAATGTGTTTGTTAATATTTTCCACATTAAAAACACCAGCTTTTAGGCTAGTATCTATATTCCACAAAAAATTTTTAACAAAATTAATAGTATCGCTCCTGGTATTCCAAGTATACCAACAACTACTGCATTGAATATGTTAAATCCAATATGAAATTCAAAAGATGTCCCAACTAGATTTATAACAAAAATAATAAACGCTCCTAAAATAGAATTGGCAATTAATTTAGCAACTCTTTTTATTGGCAAATAAAAAGTCTTTCCATATACTAATATAATTAAAATACATGCAATAAATGTTAAAATTACTTTTGACTCCATGTCCACCACCTTCAATAAATAATATGATGGACAATCTAGTTTTATTACTTTTTATTATAACAATTTTAATTCAATTTTATGAGATTATTTGCTCTTCTCAATTTACTATTTCTATACTATTCTTTAACTTATTACTCTTAACCTATCTATGCTATTTTATTAAGCTCTATCCCCTTCTCTTTTGCAAGTTTTATCAAACTATCTAAATGACTTTGCATTGCCTTAATCTTGTATATATAATAGTCAATTAAATCATTAGTGTTAGCAAACTCAAAATTTCTATTTGCATTTGTAAGTGCTGCCCTTGTATTTATTATATTCCTTAAAATTTCCTTCTTTTCATCTTCTTCAGTAATTTCAAGAATTACTCTATCTCTCAAATATTTCTCTTCCATTTTTAATCTCCTTCCTTAAGACACATAAGAATTTATATTCTCCATCTTTTAATTGGCATGACTTAAAATAAAACTTTCAAAATAAAATGAATAGCTCTCTCTTATTTATCTATAGCCTCTATTACATATTTTTCCTTTTAGTATTATATTCAGTTAATTATTAAATATGTATAATTTTTCTAATAAAATAAATCATAATTATTTTTGTGTCAAACTCTATTTAAATTAATGTTAATACAAATAATTTTTCCTTACTTTATGTACTAAATCTCTTGTAATATTGCCCATTTAATGATAGAATAAGAACGAATAAATTATGAGAATTGCTAAACAAGAAAAATAGCAATTACTGAGCAAATTCCAGATAACTGGGCAAAGCGAGGGAAAGGATACTACATGATAGATATTAAATTTTTAAGAGAAAATCCTGATATTGTAAAAGAAAATATTAAAAAGAAATTTCAGGATAAAAAATTACCTTTAGTTGATGAAGTTATTGAGTTTGATAAAAAACTTAGAGCTGCAACTGTTAAAGGTGACGAATTGCGTAACAAGCGTAATACTTTAAGTGCTGAAATCGGTTCATTAATGAAAAATGGACAAAAAGATGAAGCTGAAACTATTAAGGCTGAAGTTAAGAAAATAAACGAGGAACTTGAAGAAAACGAGAAACTTGAGGCTAAATATTCTAAAGAAATTAAAGATAGGATGATGACAATTCCAAACATAATGCACCCTTCTGTTCCTTTAGGAGAGGATGATTCTAAGAATGTTGAAGTTCAAAAGTTTGGGGATCCAGTTGTTCCTGATTATGAAATTCCATTTCACGAGGATATCCTTGAAAGCTTAGGCGGAGTTGATATGGATGCTGCAAGAAGAGTTGCAGGTAATGGATTTTACTACCTAGTTGGAGATGTTGCAAGACTTCATGAAGCAGTTCTTGCTTATGCTAGAGACTTTATGATTAATAAAGGATTTACTTATTGCATTCCCCCATTTATGATACATTCTGACATTGTAAATGGTGTTATGTCATTTGAAGAAATGGATGCAATGATGTATAAGATTGAAGGCGAAGATTTATACCTAATTGGAACTTCTGAGCATTCTATGATTGGCAAATTTAAAGGTCAAATTTTAGATAAAGCAAATCTTCCTTACAATATGACTTCATACTCTCCTTGCTTTAGAAAAGAAAAAGGTGCTCATGGTATTGAAGAACGTGGTATATATAGAATACATCAATTTGAAAAGCAAGAAATGATTGTTGTTTGTGAGCCTGAGGAAAGCTGGGATTGGTATGAAAAACTTTGGTCTTACACAGTTGAAATATTTAGAAGTATGAATATTCCAGTTAGACAACTTGAATGTTGTAGTGGAGACTTAGCTGATTTAAAAGCTAAATCTTGTGATGTTGAAGCTTGGTCTCCTCGTCAAAAGAAATATTTTGAGGTTGGAAGTTGTTCAAATTTAACAGATGCACAAGCTCGTAGACTTGGTATTCGTATTAAAGGTGAAAATGGCAATTATTATGCACATACTTTAAATAACACTGTTGTTGCTCCACCTCGTATGCTTATTGCTTTAATTGAAAATCATTATAATGAAGATGGCTCTGTAACTATTCCTGAAGTTCTTAGACCTTATATGGGCGGTCTTGAAAAGATTACTCCTAAGAATAAATGATTAATTTAAAATCTATATAAAGGCGCATATGCCAGAAAGGAATATTTTATGGAAAAAAAACTAAATTCTTGTGTTACAGAGATTGTAGGTGCTTATTGGGGAGATGAAGGAAAGGGACGTGTTGCTGCATTTGAGTCAACAAATGCATATTTAGTCTTACGTACTACTGGTGGAAATAATGCAGGACACACTGTATACTACAATGGTGAAAAAATACCTCTTCATTTAGTTCCTGGTGGAATTATTCATAAAGGTACTATTGCTATTATATGTAATGGTGTTGTATTAAATCCTGATGTACTTTTTGAAGAAATTAATTTATTATCAAAATATGTCGAAATAACTCCTGATAATTTGATTGTTTC
>CATKDT010000090.1 GCA_949746675.1 uncultured Clostridia bacterium | reverse complement strand
TCCATACTTATCTGCCCCCTGTTCTGCTCTGTTAAATATTCCGTCTTGGCTAAATACCATACTTAAACTTACACCTGCTAAGATAAGTAAAACTATGATTGTGATTACAAGCGCTATAAGTGTGATACCATTGGTATTTTCAAACTTTTTCTTCAAGTTCTTTTCCATCTTTTATCTTTCCTTTCGTTTTTAGATTTCATTTTCTCTTTTTGTTTAGTTTTTCCTTTTTCTTTAATTTTATTACATTTTATAAAACGTATATTTTACCTTGATAATTCTACATAGTCGAGCTGTAGTATTATATAAAAATATGTACTACAAATTTTATATGTAGCTTAAAGTAAAAATTCATGTTACATGATAATCCTGTATAAAAATGTAAAAAATAAAATCATTTTAATTGTATTCCGTCTGTCCATATTATAAGATACCTACACTCATTTTGCAAGTATTTTTGATTGCTTTTTTAATTTGTAATAAAATTGTAATAAATATTAAACTATTATGCTTAAAAAATAATATTAGCATATCTTAGTTTTAAAACTATAGATATGCTGTATTTTCTTGAATTAATACTTACTTATGTGTTGTTATATGTATATTTTCAATTCCTGCACCTAGTTCTCTTGAAATAATATTGGAAATTTGTGCAACTTGTTCTTGATTTAAGTTATCTTTGGCTTTTACTATTGCATCAATAACATCACTATTTACAATGATTACAATTTCTTCAATTCCTTTTGCTTTTATTAAAGTTTCACTGGTTGCAATTCCATTACGTTTGTTGTTGATGTTTTTAATTTCTTCTGAAGCAGTATTTTTTTGTTCTGTTGAAATATTATTGTTTTCAAGTATTTTTTCATAAGTTTCTATCATTTGTGAATACATTTTGTCTCTTTCTAGTTTTGTTTGAGTAAAATATTCTTTACTTTCTACTTCATTTGAAGTTTCCTTAATTGAATTATTATTTACTTGACCAGTTACATTGTCGTTATCTACTGTATTTATAATTTGCTCTGTAGAATTAACTTTACTAGATGTTTCTTCGCTTTGATTTTTACCTATTTCAACTTTATTATTTTCTTCAATAATTGCACTTACTTCATTATTCTCCTTTAATTCTATTTCATTTGTTCTGTTAAATTCAGTACTTGCTTCATTTGTAATTTCACTTTCGTCAACTATATTAGAATTTACTAATTGTGCATCTCCTAAAGAGGCTGTTTTTAAATTATTAGTATAATTAAAATATCCTGAAGTTATTAGCATTAGTGAAATTGCATATAACGCAACTTGATTTTTGCTTAATATTTTTTTAGCTCTTTCTTTTCTATCTTCAATTCTATAGCTTTCTTCTATATTTCTATGGCTTTTGTTTAAAAACCTTTCTTCACTATTTACGTTTACTATTTTATTTTTTCCTTTCCTATCTAAATAACGTCTTCCACCTTTCTTATCCATTTTATTTTGATTTTTTGACAATTTAATATATGTAAGTTTCAAACCTTATCCTCCCATTTCAAAAACTTGTATTTTATGTGTTGCAATTCCTGTTGCTGCTTCTATTGCTTGAATAATCTTTGCTTTAACATTTGCATTATCAGCACCTTTTGCAACAACAACTGCTCCCTCAATTTTAGGTTGTATTATACTTTGAGTAACTGGTTCTTTCGATCCATCATTATTCTCTTTGTATATTACTTGCTTTTGATTATCAGTTTCTTCAATTGTTCTTGTTCCTCCGCTATCATCATTTTCCGTAGTGTTACTGGTCTTTTTGTTTTCATCATAAATGGGAATTAGTGTACTACTTTCAGAATATGTTATAAGAACTTTCACTTCTCCTACTCCTGATATTTTTGATAAGATTTTTTCTAATTTTTCTTCTAAACTACTTTCTTCAACCTTACTTGATACTTGAACAATTTCACTTTTTTGTTTGTCTTGAAATTCTTCATTTGTATTCTTTTTTTCGTCTTTCCATATATAATTTATTGCAATAACAATTATTATTGAAAGTATTAATAATACTACTAAGTTTTCAATTTTTCTTTTTCCTGTAAACATTGTTTTTATTTTTTCTTTATCCATTTTTCTTTTGTTCTCCTTTCGCTCACTTTGTTTGCTCATTGCCATCCATGTTTTTTTTGTTTAGAAATTCTGTTGTTTATTATTCTATGTAATTTTTATATTGCTTTCTTCTATTTTATAAGTAGATTTAAAATGCTCTATAATTTTTTCCTTATCACTTGCTGGTATTCCTTTAGCTGGTTTATCTTTTATATTTATTTCGACTGTATTTATCATTGTGTTTTTTTCTTTGTATTCAAATATATTAAATATTTCTATCAAAATTATATTGTAATTTTCATCTGTTAATACTTTTATATCGTTGCTATCATATCCAAATTTTTGCAAATCAACTTGTATCTGTTTATTCATATTTTCTTTAAATATTTTATCTACTATTTCGTCATTGTTATTTAAGTTACTTTCTTTATTAGATGTTTCATTTAAAAATAAGTATTTTTCCATATCTGTTTCACTTAAATTAAAACTACTTCCAACTACTGGGCTTATCATACAAAATAACACGTAAATTCCTATTACAACTTTTACATATTTTTTATTCTTATTTTCTGGTAATATCATTTCAATTATTGTTCCTATAACTACTGCAATTACTATTCCTTTCGCCCAAATACTAATATTTGAAATCATTTCTTTTCCTCTCTATTATGTTAATTAAAAGATTATTGCCTTTTTCCATGTTTTGTCTTCTTAAAATTAAAGCTCATTATTAGCTACTTATTCTAATAACTATAGCAAGTCCAATAGTGAGCATTACTGATACACTTGCAACTATTCCAAGCAATACTTTGAAAGTTCCACCCATTATGTCAAATAATTCAACTATTTTCTTATCAGCAATTGGTTCAATTAGTGCTCCTCCTAAATAATATGTAATTGTAAATGCTAGTAAATTTATTATTGGTTTTAAACATATTCCTAGTACTACAAGAATTCCAACAATTCCTGTTCCATTTTTAATTATGTTACTATATCCTGATATTGTATCAAGTGCATCTCCTAAAATACTTCCAACGACTGGTACAACTGCTGATACTACTGATTTGCCTGTTTTCTTTGTAAAACCATCTAAGCTACTAGTTAAGTTTCCCTCTAGTGATGCAATACTTATAAAAAATGATAATACTGTTGTTAATACCCATACTGTGCTTTTTTTCATAAATTTTGATAGTTTTCCAACTTGAACTTGGTCAGATATTTTAGAAATTATACTTAGAGCTGTTGCTATTAAAATTATTGGTATTACTATATTTGTTATGAAACTACTTACAAATGTTATTATTAAAAGTAATATTGGCTCTAGCATTCCTGATGATACTATGTTTCCACTTGCTATCATTAGTGATGTTAAAAGTGGAATCAATAATTTTGCAAATGATGATAAATCGCTTATTGCATTTTTTACTTCTACTATTGCGTTTGAGAAGTTAGTCATTATCAGTGTTACAATTAGTATGTATTGTATGTAGTATGATATTTTTGAAATTGTTTCATTTCCTAGGTTTTCGCTAATTGCTTTTAGTAAACTTCCAATTACTACAATTATTATTATTCCTGACAATGTTAGTAATGCATTTTTTAAATTTTTGCTGAATAGTTTTGATATTAATTTTAGTAATTTATTATTATCAAATTTTCCAGTTAAACTAGTTTTGAAAAAATCGTTTAAGTCTATTTCTTCTAAGTATTCTGATGATTTATTTAAAAAGTCTGTTATTCCATATTTTTCCTGCTGTTCATTTAATATTTCTTCTGTTGCATAACTTATATTTAATATTGAAAAACTTTGTATTATAAATAATATAATTAAGATTTTTTTCATAGGTTTCCTTTATAGTTTTATGTTAACGTAAATAGTTTTAACATTTTATATTAATTCCTTTTTGTTTTTACGGAACATTAAGGTAGCACTTTTGTTATTGTACTTATTAAAGCTTGAATTATTGGCATTGACATTGATATAATAATTATTTTGCCACCAATTTCTGCTTTACTTGCTATTGCTGTTTCTCCACTGTCTTTACATATGCTTACTGCAAATTCTGTAAGTATTGCAATTCCTGTTATTTTAATTAGTATTTTTATAAATTGTGTATTAATATTTACTTTATTTGCTAAAATTTCAACTAAACTTATTATATTTGCCATATAGTTTGTACAAATTAATAGTATAATTACTCCTGTGATTATTGATATGTATACTGCAAATTCCGGTTTATATTGTTTTATAATAACTGCAATTATTATGGCTATAAGGCTAATTCCAATTATTTTAATAATCTCCATTTATATTTTCCCTCAGTTTTTATATATTCTTTTAATTTTGGTAGGGTACTAGAATTTTTCATAAATTAAATATTGTTCTTACTGTTGAAAATAAATTACTTACTTCTTTTATTACCATTGTTAATACAATTATTAATCCTGCTAAAGTTGTCATCATTGCTTGGTCTTCTCTTCCAGCTCTTACAAGTACTTGATATAACACAGCAACTAATATTCCTATTGCTGCAATTTTAAATAGTAAATCTATACTCATTTTATTTTTCCTCATAACATATTTAGGATTTTTAGTTTCCTATAAACTTTTTTAATGTTAATTTTAGTTGCATTTTATAATTAAGCAAATATTGGATTTTTTACTTTAACTTTTTATTTCAAACTAATATTATAACTATTGTAAGTCCAACAGTTAAACCTAAAGTTCTATACATTTTTTCACTTTTATTTCTTTCATATTCTGCATCTTTTATTTTTGTATCAATAAATTTTTCAGTAAGCCTAATTTCACTAACTTGTCCATCTAAGTCAGTATTTCCAAGCATTTTTGATAGTCCCTTTAATATATCTATATCCTCTTTTGTTAGCTTTGTTTTAGAATTATCCAAAGCATTTTCCCAAGCCACTCCAGCAAATTGATATTCCATATTTACTGATGCATCAAAAAATATTTGTGCAATGCTTGGACTACATTTGTCTGCAATTTCAGCAAATACGTCTGGTATGGGCTGATATGTAAATTTTATTTTTTCTTCAAAAATATGTAATGCTCTTTGTATTTCTTTTAGTTCTTTTACTCTTGTTGAGTATTTTTTAGAAATTGTTATTCCTATAAATGCTGATATTCCTAAAATAATTGCTAATAATATAAATTTTACTGTTATCATTTGTTTTTTCTTCCTTTCGTTCATTATCAAATTTGTTTTGTAATTCTTATTGTAAATATATTCCAGTTATTCTTTATTATGCTAACATTTCATCTACTGATTTATACATATTTTTATCTAATATATACATATTCTTTATTTTTCCCTTTTTTTCTAGAAAAATCAACCTGGTAAATAGCTTTTGCTCATATAATTTATTTAAGTTTTCATTCATTTTTAATTCATTTATATCACCAGCATGTGCTGTAAATATTCCTTTTACCCCTGAGCATATTCCATAATTTATGGCTTCAATATCTTCTTTTGTGCCTATTTCATCAGCTATTATTACTTGTGGCGACATACTTCTAACTGCAATTTTCATCCCTAAACTTTTGGTAACATTATCCATTACATCTGTTCTTAATCCAACATCATTTTGTGGAACTCCTTTATACATTGCTGCCAGTTCTCCTCTTTCATCTATTAGTGAGGTTGTAAAACCCATATTACTAATATTTCTAACTATATCTCTTAGCATAGTAGTTTTTCCAGTTCCTGGCTTTGAAATTATTAAGGTATTATTTACTTCTAAACTTGCCTTATTTTCTATTCTATCTGCATTATTTTTTATATCATTATTGTCTTTTGTATTGTTATAATTTTCATTACTTTTTATGTCATTACTATCATTGAAGCTTGCATTACTTTTTCCATTGTTATAACTTTCTTTATTTACAATAAACTCAATAATCTTATCACTTACCCCAATTATTTCTTTTGCTATTCTAAAGTTAAGAGAAGAAATATAATTTATGTTTGAAACTTTACCATCCTTCATTGCTATACTTCCAGTTATTCCCACTCTATGTCCACCATACAAAGTTATAAAACCATTACAAATTTGAGTTTGATATGAATAAATTGAATTATCACATAACATTTGTAAGATTTGAATAACTTCCTTTTCTGTTGGTTTATAATCTGTAATTATTTCATCATTATCATATTTTAAAATAGCTTGTCTATTTGTTCTTATTCTAATTTCTTGTAGTTCTTTTAATTTTTCTTTGTTAATTAGTGAACTTATTTTACTTGGTAATATTCTATAAATTGTTTCTAATTGCATATATTCTCCTTTCGTTTTTACATTTATCCTTATAACTATATTAGTGGTTAGATATATCCTATTATTTTGGTCGTGCAAAAAAATATAGCATATTAAAATATATGCTATACTTTTTATTTTATTCTATTAACTTTACTATTTGAAATAGTATAACTCTAAAACTGTTCTGCACAAAATACTGTTTTTTACTAATTTTATTCATCCCAATTATGATATACATTCATTACATCATCTAGGTCTTCAAGGCTATCAATTAGTTTTTGCATCTTTTCAGCGCTCTCATCTGTAAGTTCAATTTTATTTTCTGGAACCATTTGAACCTCTGCTTGAACAAATTCCAAATTATTTTGCTCTAATGCTTCTCTAACTTTTGAAAAGTCTGATGATGCTGTTGTAATTTCGTAGCATTCGTCATCTGCTGAAAAGTCTTCAGCTCCACTATCAAGTGCAAGCATCATCATGTCGTCTTCTGACATTTCAGTAGTTGTTCTATCAATTACTATAACACCTTTTTTATTAAACATATATGCTACACATCCTGTTGTTCCTAGATTTCCACCTGCTTTATCAAATATGTGTCTAACATCTGCTGCTGTTCTATTTTTATTATCAGTACTTGTTTCAACTATTAAAGCAACACCGTTTGGTCCATATCCCTCATATGTAATTTCTTCATAAGTTTTGTTTGAACCCTCTCCTGATGCTTTCTTTATAGCATTGTTTATTGTATCATTTGGCATGTTATTAGCCTTACATTTTGCAATTACATCTTTTAGCTTAGAGTTACTTGTCGGATCAGGTCCACCTTGTTTTACTGCTAATAATATTTCTCTTCCTAATTTAGTAAATATTTTTCCTCTTGCTGCGTCTGCTTTTCCTTTTTTTGCTTGGATATTATGCCATTTGCTATGTCCTGACATCTTCAATTCCTCCTTTAAATTTATTATTGTATCATATCTATTTTTATTGGTTGATACACTCCTTCATTGTTTAGCTCTATTTTAGTTTCAGTTTCAACCATTAAATAATTATCATACACTCTTATAACCGTTGCTTTTATTGTTTTATAATTATATTTATCATAAGCTAATATTAAGCCTATGATTATTATAATAATTACAACAATAAGTTATTAAGATTTTTGTTCTTTTTTTCATTTATTTTCCTTTTAGCAATTTATAATAAATTGCAATTTTAAAATAAAAGCACTTATCTTTATGTAAATATCTTTTTTATGATATACTATTTTTCGCATTAAGTCAATAGTTTGGCTTAATTTGCTGCTATAAAATTTACTAATCTACTGTTGCTCCAAAAGGTGCTAAAGATAATTTAGCAATTTTAAAGAATTGTAGTCCTAATGGAATTCCAACAATAGTTATACACCATAAACAACCAAATAATAAATTTTCAAGTGCCATAGGAATTCCAAAAAATATAATCCATATTATATTGGCTATTAATGAAGGAACTCCTCCACCGTATTCTACTTCTTTTCCAAATGGTGCAAATGCTAAAGATGCAAATTTAAAACATTGCTTTCCATATGGAATTCCTATTATTGTAATACACCAAAGTAAACCTGCTATACACCATGAAAGCCCACTTAAAAATCCGCCAAATATAAACCATAAAATATTACCTAATAAACTCATTTTATTTCTCCATCTTTATCTTATTTTTCTATACTATTATATCATTATTTTCTTAAAAAGTATACTTATAAAAAACAATAAGTCAAAAATAGTATGCTAACTAAAATTTAACTTATTATTTCTTTTAATTATTATCCATTTTCTTCAACAAATTTCGCTAAAATATCTGCTGTTTTTTCAACTCCATAATTATCAACATTTATAGCTATATCATAATTTTCAAAATCTCTCCACTTTCTTCCTGTATAATAACTATAATGTTTTTCACGAGCTTTATTAATTTTGTTAATTTGATTTAAAGCATTATTTTTGTTTAATCCATAATATTTTATAGCTCTTTTTACTTTATTTTCATCATTACTATATAGGAAGATTTTTAAGACATTTTTGTTATCTCTTAATATGTAATCAGAGCATCTTCCTACTATTACACATGAGCCTTTTTCTGCGATTTCTTTTACAGCTTCTGTTTCTGCTATAAATAAATTGTCGTCATTTGACAGATTATCAAAATATTGTGTGTTAAAACTTGATAATAAATTTCCATGTATGTTTTGCTCGTTATCTTCAATATAACTTGCTGATAATCCGCTTTTATTAGATACAATTTCAATTAATTCTTTATCATAAAAATGTATATTTAATTTTTCAGCAAGCATTTTTCCAACATATCTTCCGCCTGAGCCATATTCTCTTGAAATAGTTATTACTAATTTTCCTTTATTTTCCATAGTTTTCTTGTCACTTGAAATAGCATAGCTTTTTTCATTTCCTTTTCCAAGCTCTCTCATTTCTATTACTAATAAAATTGCTGATATTATAAACGCTAATCCATCTGATATTGGGCCTGCATATAATACCCCCATTATTCCATTCATATTTGCTAATACAATAGCTATTGGTATGAAAAATAGTATTTGTCTTGATAATGTTAAAAATGCTGATTTTACTGGTTTTCCTACTGCTTGAAAAAATATACCTGAAACTATCTGTATTCCATTAACTATTGTTAACATTAAAAATATTCTAAAAGTTAGACATGCAAACTTGTTATATAATTCGTCTCCTGAACCAAATATGCTTATCAACTGTTCTGGTATTGTTTGGAATAAAATAAATGCTACTACTGATACACAAAAACTTAATAATAGCACTGTCTTAAATGTCTGCTTTACTCTGTCAAATTTCTTTGCTCCATAATTATAGCCTACTATTGGTTGACTTCCAACCACTATACCTATTATTATGCTACTTAAGATTTGACTTATTTTCATTACAATTCCTAAAACCGTTATTGGAATATCAGAGCCAAATTCGCTTAATTCACCGTATTTCTTTAGTAATAAGTTTTGTACAGAAATTACGACAACAATTGACATTTGTGTAATAAATGATGATATTCCTAATTTTGATACTGTTTTTGCTGTTTTAAAATCAAATTTAAAGCTTTCTTTTGTTAGCTTTATAGTTTTGAATTTTTTTATGTATAAAACATTCATTAAAAATGTTACAAATTGCCCTATAATTGTTGCTATTGCAGCTCCTGCTATTCCCCATTTAAAAACAAATATTGCTACTGCATCTAATATTATATTTAATATTGCTCCAGTTACCATTGATTTCATTGAAAAACTTGGTGATCCATCAGCTCTTATTATGGAGTTTAATGTTGTTCCTATCATTACAAATGGAAGGCCTATTGAAATTATATATCCATAATTTAATGCATAACTTCTTAGTGCATCTGTACATCCAAATAAATTAATTAATTGTGGTAAAAATATCAAACATATTGTACATAAGATTATTGATGATATTACTGATAATAAAATTCCATTTGCTACACCTTTACTTGCTTCGTCCTTTTTCTTTTCTCCTAATTTCAAACTTAGATATGCTGACGTACCATCTCCAAACATTAATGAAAATGCCAAACATATTACTGTAATTGGAAATACTATATTTGTTGCTCCATTACCTAGGTAGTTTACTCCCCAGCCTATGAAAATTTGGTCGACTATGTTGTATAAAGCGTTTACTAGTAATGATATAATACTTGGTATTGCAAATCTTTTTAATAGTTTTCCAATTTTTTCTGTTCCTAAATCTAATTCTTCCATTTTTATTCCTCCATTCTTTTTATTTTTGATAATATCTTCAATTATAAATATTATCATTTGGCTATTTTCACCTTTATTTAATTTTTTTACTAATCATAAACATAAAAACATTTGCAGAATACCTTTAATTATTCAATTATTTCGTTATTGCCAATGTGAAATTTATATTTTAAGCGTCAAAAAAATAAGGTAGTTTACTAGCCATTTTTTTATTATAGTTCTTTTTTTAATTTTTGTCAATGAATTTTTTAGCAAAAAATCTATACATTTGTAGTTTAATATATAAAAGAAAAGTACTCTACCATTTCTTAAATTAGTAGACTACAACCTATTATTAACAAAAAAGCGTGTCCATAAAAATAAGGACACAACTTTTTTTTTATATATACTTTAATTTAACTTAACTAAAACTTTTCTAATCTTTTATATCATTTATAGTCATATCTTTTGTTCCAATATATACATCTCTTTTTCCATCTAATCTGTGGAATTTTATAAGAGTATAATTATCATATTTGTATTCCATACTCCCACCATCTCTGTACATATCACCTTTGATTTTGTTATTTCTTAAATCATTATTTGCTTTTGCTAATATCTCATTCATTGTTATTTTATTTTGTAATAATGCTTCTCTTAAAGACATTTCTTTTCCATCTATTATTATATTTGCAGAACCTTCATATGCATAAATATTATAATCATATTTATCTTTTTCTGCTTTATCTAATATCATATACACTTTTTCATCACTTTGTGGTTGTTTATCATAAAAACTTAGTTCAAAATTTTCTGCTGATTTAATTTCAATGCTTACTTTGTCTACTTGTGCAGGATATGTTTCCATAACATATCCTTTATATGTTACTTTCACCTTTGTCCCCACTTCATATAATGCATCATTATATTTACCTAAACTAATGGATATTTTGTCAGATGACTTTCTAATTTCTTCTCCTTCGTTTGGTTCTACTATTATATAATATTGATATGATTCAACAACTTTTCCATAAAATGATGATAGATTTTCTTCACTTGTGTTTATAGATGAATTTGGATATTGAGTAACATTACTAGCTGAAGTTGTTACTGTTTCTGCATTTTCTCGATAACTACCTATATTTATATTTTCGTATATTTTAGAGTTTTCATCTACATAACAAATCTCTGCACATAATGCTAATTCAATATTTATATAGTCTCCATCTTTATTTTCTGTTATAGTAAAAATATCTCCAGGAATATCATCATTAACAGTTATTTTTCTATCTGATTCAGCTGACCATTTGTCTTGTGTATTATCATGTTTTAAAATATATGTTGTTTTGTTTACTTGTTTTCCGTTAAATTCATATGTTTCATCTTTAATCTTATAGATTAATTCTGTAACTATTGGGTCTCCTTCTACTGTATATTGCATAATTTTTATACTATCTTCTATTCTGTTTTTTGAGTTTATTTCTGTATTTTTTATAAATCTGTCTAGCTTGTCTTTGTTGTATATCTTATTGTCATTTGTTATAACTACATATCCATTTTCTATTGCTTTTTCTAATGAATATTCGTTTTGTTCGTCTTTTATAATTCCTTCAGTTGGCTTTTGTTCAGTTACATTTTTTGCCTCTTGCTGAATTATTGTTCTATTTATTGCTAATAATCCTATTATTGATATTGAAACTAATATTAATGTTCCTATTCCTATTTTCTCACTTTTTTTCATATCTCTCACCTATATTCTCCTTTCGTTTTTACTTTATATAGTATAGACGTTTTAAACCATTTTATTTGTTGGTAAAATTATAAAAAATACTATTAACTTTAAATTAATTAATAGTATTTTTCTTCACTTTATTATAGCCTAATCCTCGACTTTTTCTTCGTTTTTTTCTTTTACCTCTATTATTGTTTCATTTTTATTATTTCTATTTTCTTTCTCTTCTTCTGGTATTATTTCTCTACTTACTACTAAGAAATCTTGTCCATCTATTTTTATATTGTATTCGCCTGTTTCGTTGTTTATTTGTAAATCATCTAATCCATCTATTGTTTCTAGTGCTGTTTTTAGCTCCATTCCTTCTGTTGATGAAAATGTTTTTATTGCTGTGTCTAGCTTTTCTTGTGCTGTGCCTTCACTTATCTTTGCTAGTATTCCATTTTCTGATTTTAC
>CATKDT010000089.1 GCA_949746675.1 uncultured Clostridia bacterium | reverse complement strand
TTTCTCCTGCATTTTCTGCTCTACTAAATACTCCCTTATCGCTAAATACTGTACTTAGCGAGACAGCTGCAAGAATTAGTAGTACTATTAGGGTCACTAGTAAAGCCAATGCTTATTTAAGTAATTCTTATCTATTTCTAAATAACTTTAATAATATAAAATTTTGCATGTACTTTTAAAAAATCAAAAAGAGATAATTTCTAGAGTGTTTTTCCAGTATTTATCTCATTTTAATTTACTTTATATATCCAAGGGAACTATTGGAAAAGCCCCATGTGATTGGTAATAACCACTACTACCCATATGATATTTATCTATGTCCACATATAAGCTTGCGCATATTTGTCAGTAGCTTGTTCTGCTCTTCTAAATATTTCATCTTGGCTAAATACCATACTTAAACTTACACCTGCCAAGATAAGTAAAAATATGATTGTGATTACAAGCGTAATTAATGTAATCCCCTTAGTTTTCTTCAACTTACTATTTTGCAGGTACTTTTAATTGCGTTCTATATTTGTAATATAATTGTAACAAAGAATCCAACAAACTGACTAATTTTGTCAATCTGTTGGATCTTTTTTATAATAATTCTTTTCTAAGTTCCTCTGCTGTCTTAGGACTTAACATACTTATTGGAATATCAAAAGCTGTCTTTGCTCCATAATCCCCTCTTTCATTCAATCGTGCAGCAGCTCTAGCATATGCAACTAAGATACTACCTGTAAATTCTGGATTAGACTGTAACTTTAGTGAATACTCAATAATTTGTTTATTGTCGCCTGTATTTCCGCTTCTAATTACAAATCCTCCATGTGGCATTGCTGAATGATTTTTCTTAAGTTCTTCTTCACTAATGAAATGAACTGTTGTATCATAATCAGCAAAATAGTCAGGCATTTCCTTTATTTCTTTTTCAATTCTATCAAGGTCTGCTCCATCCTCAGCAACAACATAGCAATCTCTTAAATGTTTTTCTCTTGTAGTTAATTTAGGATTTTCTCCAGCTCTAACTCTTTCCATCGCATTTTCAATTGGAATTGTGTATTGCTTTGCGTCTTTTACTCCTGCTATTCTTCTAATTGCGTCTGAATGTCCTTGGCTAACGCCTTTTCCCCAGAATGTATACGTGCTACCTGTTGGAAGGATTGCCTCTGCATATGCTCTTGCAATTGAAAACATTCCTGGGTCCCATCCAACTGAAATAATTGAGATTTTTTTCATTAGATTACTTGAATTATCCATTTTCTCAAAATATTCTGGTATATGTGCATGTGTGTCAAAACTATCAACTGTATTAAAAATGCTAGCAATATTAGGTCCTTGTTCTGGTAAGTCCTTTGCTGATCCACCACATAATATTACAACATCTATCTTATCATTATATTCATTCATTTTTTCAATTGATATAACTTCAACCTTAGATATAGTTTCTATATCTTTTGGGTTACGTCTTGTAAAAATTGCAACTAATTCCATATCATTATTTGCTGGATTTAAAAGTGCTTTTTCAACACCTTTTCCTAAATTTCCATAACCGCAAATAGCTACTCTTATTTTTTCCATATTCTCTCTCTTTCTGCCATCCTGGCATAAATTTGCAATCCCCTTACTTTTTATACTAGTTTTCTATTAAATTTCAATAATTTCATTAACTATTTTACTAAATTTAAATCTCCATTTATTACAATCGGTGAAAAACCTGAAATTTCGTCAAATAACATTCCTTCTGGAATATTATTATATAAATATATTTTTTTATTTTTCATAAATGCTTCATATAATTCTATGAAAGTTGCTCCACCAATATAGTCTTTTTTTCCATTTTTATCAAAGTTTAATGTCAAAACTGCGTCCATTTCTGCTATTCTTTCAGCACTCATTCTAAACATTCTTGCTTTAAATTCAGAATGTTCTTTTTCGCCTAACGCCCAACTCTTTTTTTCTGCATCTGGTTCATAATATGAATTTGGCAATTCTATTACATGTCCCATTTCTTCTAATTTTTCCTTTATTGGTGAAATATCCTTGTAAAAAGCTTTACTACAAATAATTAATATTTTCATATTCACTCTCCATTCTTCTTTTACAAAATTTTCTTTTATGTAAAAGTGTACTTTATTTTATTTTCAAATTATATCAAAATATCTTTTATTTTACAATATTTTTAACCATTTTGCTTGTTTTTTGTCTATTATTGTTGTAATATAGATATATAATAATTTATGGAGAGTGCTATGAAAACTCTAAAAGCTCACACTAAAGAAAATATTATTGATAATAATGAACCTGTACCAAAAAATGATAAGGGCTCAATTTTTTTTAATAAAATATTAAAAAGCAATCTTATTTTTATAATAGGTATTATTCTATTATTATATAAATCATTATTATTGAACATGTCTATAGGATTAGAGATTAAGGCTGTTTCTATATTATATGCGGTTTTAGCTTCATTATTAATCATGTGTCCTACAATTAACCATAGAGACAAATTTAGTTTTATATATTTGAATGTTGTGTACTTAATTTTATCTATTATTATATATTCCGATTACCTCTATTATTCTTATTCTACTAATTTTCTATCTTTTTATCAAGTTGAGAATATAAAGTACGCTAAAGATATTGGTTCTGGTCTTCTTACTATTATTACTTTTCAAAATATCTTTTTGTATTTATTCGATAATATTATTATTGCTTTAATTAGTAGATTCTATTATGCAAAATTTGAAAAATGTGATTACTCTAAAAATAAGACAAAAACCATCATAATATTAATTATTATTGCTATAAATATTTTTGCTATAAAAACTAAATTACATAATATTTATTTAGATAAAATTTATAATAAATCATTAATGGTTCAGGATTTATCAATTTATTTTTACCATTATGAAGATTTTAAAGATTACTTTTCTAGTTTATTTGGTAAAGAACCAATTGATGAAAACTTGCTCTCTTCTATTTATAGCAAAAATTTAGCTGATAAGCCTTCTTCTACTACATATACAGGACTTGCAAAAGATTCTAATGTAATTATTATTCAACTTGAAAGTATGAGTAGTTATATGATAGGAAAGACTGTTAATGGTAAAGAGATTACTCCTAATTTGAATAAATTTTTTAGTGAAAATATTTATTGTAGTAATATGTATAATCAAGGTCTAGGTACTACTGCTGATTCTGAGTTTGAAATGGAAAATTCTATGTATCCATTAGAAAATGGATACGTTTTCCAAAAATATTATAATAATAACTGGCTTGATATATATACAACCTTACGTAATTATGGATATCATACCTCTTTTATGCATCCTAATACTGGAAAGTATTGGAATAGAGATGAAGTTTATAATTATGGATATAATATTGATGAATATCATACTATTAGCAGTTTTTCTAATATTGAAAAAGCTGGTGAATTCTATTCTGACGAAAGTTTTTTTGATGAGGCTATTAATATTATTGATTCCTATGAAGGAAAATTTTGTACTACTTTAATAACTGTTACAACTCACATCCCATTTGAACTTACTGGTATTTCAGATCTGGAAAACAAGTTAACATTAACTGAATATGATCTTGTAAATTGTGAACATTGGATATTTAAAAATTATGTATTTTCATGTAATTTTGCAGATTTTGCTTTTGGCAAATTTCTAAACGAATTAGAGTCTCGTGGAATTCTTGATGATACTATTCTTGTTGTATATGGAGACCATGGTTCTGGAATTGCTGAAACTGATGTTATTAAGGATCTGTATATTCAAAACAATTTAGATTATACTGAATTTGAACACATAATTAGAGATATTCGTATTCCCTTTGGTATTAAAATTCCTAATGTGTATAACTCAAATATCATAAATAGCGCTGTTTCTAAAATCGATATCAAGCCTACTATATTAGATTTACTTGGATTAGATGATAATTTTTCCTTAGGAGTTAGTATATTTTCTGGAAAAGATTATTCTTTTATAAAGGGCCTAGGCTTTGTTACAAGTAATTATTTTTGTTTTAATGATAAATATTATAATAGGTATAATTTAGCTGAAGTTTATCCTACAAGGGAGCTTGACGAACTTTTAGAAAAAATGAAAAATGAAATTTATCTGTCTGATATGATAATTAAAAATAATTTGATTAAATAAAACATAAAAAGGATTGTGCACATTAATTAGATACCTATTATATAAAATGAAAGTTATATTTTTGTATAAACTGTGATCTCTTATTATAAACGTTGTTGAAGTTTTCTCAAACCTTATGATAAACATTTATACTCAATTTAACTTTCATTTTAATTTTAATTACTTTTTAGCTCTTTTATTTGATTATAGATTTCATTCCGATTACATACTTTTATTATTTCTTTTTCTTCAATACCAGCATTCATTTTTGTTTTCATTAAAATTGCTTTTATTCCATTTTCCATTACTTCTTTACATGTTTCATAACTATCTTCAATTAACAATTGTACATTAATCTAATACATTTTTTAACATAGACTTTACTGTTAAAATTGTTGTATCATCAATATCTATACATCTCTTCATATATTTATTATCTTTCTTTTCTCTAAACTTACTTTTTGACATTATAATATAGTTATAATTCTTATATACTTAAATTTTTGATAATATTTTCTCTATATTCAGAAGATTTCTCATTTAAATATATTTTTTTATTTTTTAAATCAATATTTATATACATTTCAGCATACATATTATTAATATTAGAAGAATCAAAAAAGCATTTAAATTTAATTTCACTATTATTATAATCAAGTGGCTCTGCGCTTAATGAACCACATTCAATATATGTTTCCTTTCTTAAATTTAAATCCATATCCTCAAATCCATAAAATTTTAACATACTTTTAATTAAATAATCTGAAATTCCATCTTTAAAAATGATTTTTAATCCATCCAAATAGGTACAAAATGAATTAATATTACCATCAATTATACCTCTCATTTTGTTTTTAATCTCTAATCCAAATCCAATATTAATATCATTATCACTAGCAACACACTCAATATAAAGATTACCCATTAATTTTCTTTTGTACTTTACAATATCAAAACTAAAATCGATAAATCCCTCTTCTTTACTATTATTAATATTACAAAATTTTTCCATATCCTTTCTCCCTAAATTCATAAAATAATAAAGTAGCTTATATCCATTGATACAAGCACTTTACAAAGTTTTTATTTGGCTCCTCGTTCCAAACGAGTTTGGTTTATATGAGCCATTTTCAAGTTCTTGTTTATTTAGTTGTTTAATTATAAAAAAATAAAATAAATTACTAACAGTTAAATTTTATATTATTTCTTCCCAGTTAGATGCCCCATATAAAATTCTCTCAATATTTACCATCTTATCACTTTCATTTACTCTATAAAATACAATATAATTCTTAATTATTAGTTTTCTAATATTATTATATTTGATAGTATCATTGGGAATAATAGCAAAGCTTTGTGGGGTGTATTCAAGTTTATTAATTTCTTCTTTTATCATTTTAGCATAATTATTAGCAATGTCAGGCTCAAATAATTTATATTTAATATATCTAATAATATTAAAATAATCATTTCTAGCATCTTTTGAAAATTTTATCTTATATTTTGCCATTGTGAAATTCTCCCAATTTATTATATGTTTTGCACTTCTTCAAAAACTTCTTCACTAGAGTATACATCACCTTTTTCTGTACTTTCTATCCCTTGTTCTAATTTCATCATCAAATCTTTCTTGTCTTTTATAATTAATTCCTCTGGTGCTTTATTAGTAATATACATAAATTTCACATATTCCATATAATCTATAACTTTGCTTGCAAGTTCTTCTGGTAAAGTTTCTATGCTTTTCAATAATTCTTGTTTTTCGATAGACATATTTTTTACTCCTCTCAACTGTTCTTTAAATATTATAACACATAAATAGTATTTTTCATACTATTTTTTATATTTTTCTCATTTGTCTTATAACTTGCATTTACTTTTTTACTTGGTGTCATTTATAAATTAAATTATGCTAAAAAGATTCTTAAGGAAAACGAAGTTGTCCTTAATCGCACAGAACTTTGAACTGATCCCTAAAAACTGTACAAGTTCTATACTATTGCTTTACAAATAAAAAATCATAATTTATTATTTACTCATTTCCCAACTTTTAAAATAAATGCATTCTAAATCCTCATTAAATTTTATTTCATAAATTCCATCATAATCAATATCATTTTGTTTTAAAGTCCATTGTGCAATAATAGTAAAATTATCAATAGCTAATACTTTAATTTCAATATTTTGTATATTTTCATTTTTTATATGTTGCCATTCTTCTCTTATTTCATCTAGTGTTGTATATGGTTTCATAAATGGAGTTTCTTGATAAAATATTGTTTTTGTAAATAAAGAAACCGCACTTTCTATATCTTTATTGAACCAATGTTCTTTTAATTTACTTAGCCACTGCTCCGCATATTCTCTATTCATTATAACCTCCTATTCACCTACTATACTATCATAATATTCTATATCTTTTCAAGACTATTTTTAATATTAATTATATTTATGTAAACTACCTGATTATGAATTTGAAAGATAAATTTATAAAATTACTTGCTAAACACATAATTGAAAAACCTTGATATATAAATAACTCTGTTGGCTTTTTTTGTCTACATAATATTTAGTTCTAAAACTCTTATATATCAAAGCTTTCCAGCTTTTAAAAATACGTTTATTAAACAAAAGCTAAACAAATTTCACACGGTTAATTTTTGTTTAGCAAGTTGTTTAATAAAATAAAAATTAACAAAAATTAAAAATCGTGAAAAGCCTTGTATTCACAGTGAAAACTAATTATTATAAATTATATAAAAATAATCGTAGTTAAAAACAACAAAATAGCCTATACCGATTGATACAAGCTACTTTGCAAAGTTTTTTCGTTGGCTCGTTTAGCACTTCCGTGTGCGAAAAATATGAGCTTGTATTTATAATTGTATTTTATGTTTGATTCTATGTTTATAATTTAACATAAGATAATTAATTTTGCAAGAACTTTTTAAAAATTTATCTCATCTACAGGATTAATTTTTTCAATAATCGCTTTGAAAATTTCGTATACATACCCTAAGTTCTTATCTGTTTTTGATGCTTCATCTAAATCATTTAACTTGTATCTCTTATTTTCTGCGTAATTTAAAAACTCAAGTGTTTCAGAAGCCTTCAATTCATTATTACTTTGAGGTATTTTTATTTGTCTTCCTTCTGTACTGGTAATTAATATATCTTTTCCTTCTTTAACTATTGTTATTTCAGTTTGTTCCATATACTTTTAATCTCCTTTCTACCGCTTCTTTTCCACCATCTAAGCTCTCACTAACAACTTCTAACAAATCATCATCTTCTAAACAACCTGCTTTAAGGCTTAAAATATTTTTTCTATCTTTGGTAATATCTATTACATTATCTACATCTAAATTAACAACTAAAAGTGGATTATGTGTTACAAATATTACTTGTTTTTTATCTCGTACACTATTGAAATAATTTATCATATAGTTTTCTATTCTTTTCATACTGATATCGTCTTCTGGTTGGTCTATCAAAATAACATCACTATCAATTTCCTTTGATAGTTGAAGTTTATAATATGTTAAAGCAATTTCTCCAGGAGTTGTACCAATTTCATCTGTTCCATTTTCATCTTTAATGCTAGTTTCTTCTCTAGTATATTCTGCAATAAATTTCTGAACATTAGAATTCAAACTATTCTCTATCATTTCATATGTAGTTGAACCTTTTACTGCATCGGCAAATTCTTCCTTATTGTTGATATTCATGATTTTTTCTTTAGATTGGTAATTTTGAACAAATAAATCCTTATATAATATTCTTTCTAAATTCGCATTATTATACTTGGCTTCTTTAATAAATCTAAAACCATATTTGGATTTAACACTTGTTCCCTCAATTGCTTTTGGGAAATTAGGAAATTCGATTTCTTTATCTTTATTTATTATATAATTTTTTATTTTCAATGCAAAATCTCGGATTTCTGTAATCATATCCTCGTTTTCGTTTTCTTGTGATGTTCTATCAGCTTTAATTTTTGTATTTATCTCATTAAATACTCCTATAACAACATTTATAGCTTTATTTTTTTGATTTATTTCATCTCTTTCTTTTGCAATTAATTTTCTTAAATCTTGCAATGATGTTAATATTTTATTGACTGCAATTTCTTTTTCTCCTGTATAAAAATTAGAATTAGACTTATATTCATTATAAAGTTTTGTATATATATCATTAATTTCTGTATATCTATCTTTTGGATTATTCTCTATAGTTTCAACATCTATATTCAAAGATATATAATAGTTTTTTATTTCCTTAAATTCTTTTATTTGTATTTTTAAACTATTAATTTTATCTAGGCTTTCTCTTCTCTTTATTCTTTCTTCTACATATTTTTTTAAATTACTTACAAAATTAATAATATTAGTTTTAAATTCATTTATTGTTGAGATTTCATCATAAAATTCAGAATCGTTATCCAGTAAGTTCCCTGATTTAACCTTTTCTATTATTTCTCCTTGACTAATCTTAGTTATAGATGGATTTCCAACTTTAGAAATTTTTATCTTATTAATATCATTAATTTTTTTATATTTTCTGTCTTCTTCTCCATTTAATTTTCCTAAAATATATGATTTACCCGCTCCATTTTCTCCAATTATAGCATTTATGCCTGTTGATAATTCGTAGCTTTTATCTCCTAATTTTATTTCATTTATATAGTTTGAATTATTGCCTTCATTATTTCTCTCAAATCTTGTATCTGGTGAAGTTAAGCTCAAAACTAATCCTTTAAACGTAGGTAAACATTTAATTGTTGTTAAATATTCTTTTTCTTCTTTTATTTTATCATCCTTATTTGGATATGCAGACCATACATGGCAATCACTCCCTGTAATTGTTGCAAATTTTGTTTTCATTTCTCTTAAATTGTTTTTTATCATTCCTTGTACTCTTGGTTTTTGATATTCTAATGCATTAATAAAGCCTGTTCTTATCCACTCTTTAGGATTCTCCACTGCCTCTGATAAACTATGATGATTCTTAGAAGTATCTTTAACTTCTAAATCACTTTTTTGATGAGCTATCAATAATACACTTGCACCAATGTTATATAATATAGTTTCAAACTCATTCAATGTATAACAATCATCTTTATTTTCTATTTTTTTAACTTCCTCTATTTTACTTTGTATCTTTGATACAATTTCTTCATTATAATCGTCAAATATACAAATAATGTGACATGCTATATTAGTATCTTCTTCTAATTTAACATCAAACTCCACTCCAGGTAAATTATTCTTTATATCTTTGTATGGTTCTTTATTTATTAGTTCTTTTATTTTTTTATAAAGTGCATAATCAAAACAATTATGGTCTGTTATTGAAATTAAGTTAACATTATTTTCTTGTAATTTTGATAATAAAACATCAATATTCTCTATTTTACTTTCATCTACATATCCATTCGCTTCTTTATATGCACTTGCTTTGGAATGAATATGCAAATCTATTTTTATATTACGATTTAACATTTCTCCCTCCATAATTTTTATAACATTTTAACTATTTTCTGTTCATTCTCCTGTCATTTAGAGTTTTCCATATTTCTCTATACATATTTATGGTATTAGATGATATACCTAAATAATTTTCTAGAATTTCTTTGTCCATTATCTTAATTGCTTCTCTTATATCTTTCTTATTTCTTATATTGTCATCTAAAATTCCTATTAATCTATTTACATTTTGTTCATCCATATCATCTATATTTGGAATTATAATGTTTTCTGCTTCTTTAGGTAAAATCTCTAGAACTCCTCCTCCATAGCTTCTACCACATAATTCTGTAAAAGCAAATGATATGCTATTATAATATGATAATAATATCTTCTTATTATCATATTCATCTTTAATTTTTATCCTATGCATTGTATCTGTTGATACAGCATCAATTCCATTTAAAACAAATTTAGGATATACATTACTTCTTCTTAGCAAAAAGGCATCTGGTATCCAAATTGATGGTACTGAATACCATCTTTTTCTTATTCTACATTTGTATCCTTTATTTTCTTCATTATCTTCACCAAGCTTTATATATTCTTGCTGTTCTTTGCTCATATCTTCTACATTTACATCTTCGTTTATAGTTAAAAGATATGCTTTTACTCCTTTGTTAACATTCTTCTCCCAATCTTTTTCATTAAATACTAGTCCATGTGTTTGTGAGCTTCTTCCTATTAACGGCTTAGTATATTTTTTTAAATCATATTTTTTTACATAATTATCATCTAAAGAAAAGTAGTCATTATTTCCTGTAGTTATTCCAACATTTACTAGACCCACATCCCCTATTTTTCTAAATCTGCTATCTTGCTTTATTTTTTCAATAACATCATTTTCCTTTTCATTTAAATAGTATCTTGTCCATTTATCGTTAGTTAAAATCTTTTCATAAAATAAATCACTTTGATTATATTTTCTTATAAATTCATCCACATTATCATATAAACAATTAGCAATCAAACATTCTTTTTCTTTATTCTTCTTTGTTCCTATTAATACAACAACTTCTTGTTCTGCATCTTCAAATAATAGCTCATTAAATGAAATAATATTTATTTTTGATAAATGTTTCGATAGATATTCTCGTAAATCTTCTGCATATGCAACTTGCATTATTTCTGCAGGTACAACAAAAGCAATTGTTCCATTTTTCTCTAATAATTCTATACAAGCCACTAAAAAGAACACCCAACTATTTATTAATTTATTTGATTTCATTTTATTTTTTATTAGCACTTGTGATTGTTTTTCCCTTTGAAATTCAGTTAAATATTGATATCTTATATATGGTGGATTTCCAATAATTAGATTGTATTTATCTTTGCAATTAACATAGAAATTGTAAAAATCATCATTTATAACAATAGCATTATCGATACTTTTCACAATTTTTCTACTCTTATTAGCTTCCTCTTCTATATATTCAATAGCATCAATTTTTTCTACATTGTAATTATTGATGTTTAATCTATTCTTTATACTTTTTAGGAAAGATCCATCTCCACAACTTGGTTCTAAAATCTTCATTTTATCTTTCAATGTTATTTTAGTTATGTAGTTTGCCAACTTTTGTGGAGTATAATATCCCCCTCTTAGTTTTTTTTGTGTTGTATTTTCTTTCAACTTCATTTATTATTCATCCTTCATTTCTATTAGTTCAGTTATATCTCTCATTATTTCTATAACTATTTGCTTTCTTAATCCAATACTTGCCTCTTCCTCTGACTTTTTCATCGTTTTACTTTTTAATGTCTTATTTAAATCGTATATCTTTTTTGTACTATCTACAATTTTATCATATAACTTCTTTTCTTGAATATTATTAAAATCAACATCTATTATAGGTAATTTTTCTAGAACTTGAGTCCCTCTTGAATAGAATCCGCCTTCAAAATCACTTCCCATTTTCTCCATTACATCATTCATTATTGGATGACTTAAGTATGATTGTAAAAAGAATAAATCATATTTACTATTTGGTTTCATTTTTATTCCGCAATATCCAGCTGTTCCACCACTTTGTATAACTAGGTTTTCATCATCATACATAAACATTGGTTCTTTAGACATTACTCCAACAATTAATTTCTCTTGATTATTAAATTCATTTATTGCTTGTACTCTTCCAAATTGATACCAGTTATTTTTATTTGAGTTTGGAACATCTCTACCTGTATTCTTCCCTGAAACCTGTTTTGGCACTATCATATCATAATAGTCTAGTAAATATTCTTTTATACCTTTATACTGTGGCAAATTTATATCAATCAGTTCACCACTTTCGTTGTATGGAAAAATAATATATTTATCTGTAACTAATGGATCAAAAGAATTTACATTCTTTTCTATATTATTTATAGGTTGAAAATATCTTTTTAATATCCTTCTTTCGATTTTATATTCTTTATTATTCTTATTTATAATAACATATTTTTCATCTTCACCTAATATTTCTTTCCCTTTAATTACATATATTTTATTTAAACTAGTTTGAACCCCATTAAAAGGTATTGCTATATCTGATAATTTTATAGAATTATTAAATAATTTTTTTAATTCTTTCATCTTTTCTATATTCATAGACAATATCCAAGGATTTTTATCTATTTCATTACAATTTATCTTAGTATAAATATTACTCTTATTATTAATAAGCCATTCTGCATAACTGTTTATATAGCAATATTCAAATTTTTCTTCTTTATTCTTATTTAACAAAATTATAGAACTATATATAGTTTTATCCTTAAATACTTGTTGATAATTAAAATCTATAAACATCTTCAAATATT
>CATKDT010000088.1 GCA_949746675.1 uncultured Clostridia bacterium | reverse complement strand
CAGTACATAATTTTTAGTAATTTCCTGTATTATAACAAGTATCAAAGAGAGCTACAAAATAGCTCTCTTTGTCTTATTTGTGGAGCAGATAACGGGAATCGGACCCGTAACTTAACCTTGGCAAGGTTATGTTTTACCACTAAACTATATCTGCATTTATAAATATAAGTGTGTTGCTTTTTACAACACACTTATATTATCAAAATTTCTTGATTTTGTCAATACTATTGCTGAACTTTTATTTCAATTCTGGGTATCCTTTTGTATTAAGTCTGTCTAAGTTCCATATCTTTTCATCAAATCCTAAGTCTTGATAGAATTTTTTATTTAAGTTTGTTCTTGATACTGTGTCTAGATGTCCTGCTGTATTTGCACTTACACGACTTGAACCTATTTCTTCTGTAACTTCATAACATTTTGTCAAGTATGCTTTTACTGAATTTTCTACTGCACCTGTAAACTTAAATGGTACTTTTTTGTCTCCATTACTATCTGTAAATCCTGTCATATTTCCAAATGCAATACTATTTTTTATACTTGGTGTATTATATATGTTTCCAATCATACTTCCGTTAAATTCACTATTTGCAATATTGCTGTAAGTATTGCGTGTTTTGTTTATTGAAACATCTGTTATTATGTTTTCATAAGTTCCATTTTCTTGTGCTGCTCCTATTAATCCACCGTTTTCTGTTGAATTAATTGTAAGTGTACCTTGTACATATACATTTTTTACACTTCCACCATATTTTCTACCTATGAATGTTGATACATATACCCCTGTTCCTGTTACATTTGCATTTTTTATAGATATATTTTCATATACTGAATTTGCTCCTGATGTTTCTGCTCCAACTATTGCAACATTATTAAATCCTGATAATGTAATATTATTGAATTTCATGTTTTTAAGTGTTGCTCTGTATGTTTTTTGTGCAAATGCTGTAACAAAATTTGTGTTTGCAGATGTGTTTGTAAAGTTACTTATGTTTACATTCTCTATTGTTCCTCTAAATTCTTCAAATAAACTTTTATTTGTTAAGTTCGATATTGTATGTCCGTTTCCATTTATTTTTCCAGAAAATTGTCCTGTTATTACTGCTGTTCCGCTTCCTGTATATCCTGTAAAGTTAATATCACTTGTTATATTAAATATTCCTGATGGATTTTCTTTTATTTTACTAAAATCAGCTGCACTAGTAATTTGTTCTACATGTTGTTCTACACTGCAGTTTTCGTACATTAGTGAACTTACTGCTCCTGCTAATAGTCCTATTTCATTTCTTCCTCCACCATTCATTTCAATATTAGTTGCATTGATATTTTCTAATATACTTGCTTCTGTTCTATTTGATAAGATTCCTACATTTGAAACATTTTTTGGAATATTTGTTCCATCAAATTTTATATTAATTACAGAACCATATCTAATTTTTTGGAATATTGAGTTTGTGTTATTTTTGATTTTATGTCCATTTCCGTTCAATTTTCCCATAAATGTTTTTGTTACTTGGCCTGTAACACCTGTAAAGTCAAGGTCATTGTCTATTTCAAAATATCCATAAGGTCTAGCATTGATTTTATCAATTAACTCTTGTGCTGTCTTTATATGTGTAGTTCTTGTATCTGCTGTTGTATCTACATCTGTTCCAAATGGGTCGCCAATAAAGTCATTTGTTACACTCTTTAGATAATGATAGTATATCTTTCTAAGTCCTGTTGCTGATGAAATATTTCTGTCATTTCTTGCTGCATCTGATTCTAATGCTGTTTTGAATTGTTTTATCATAAGGTCAATATCTACATATGGATTGCTGTCTTTTGAGTCTTCTACTTCTTTGTATCTACTCATTCTGTATTCTTTCCAGTTCATTGCTTTGCCAGTTTTCGCTTTTGTTATTTTCTGAATTGCATCTAAGTCGCTTGAACTTTGTTTACTACCATACATAACATATGCGTCAACTCCACCATATCCAAGCATTTCGAATAAATTACGTTTTGATGCGTGTACCCCAGTATATCCATTATCATAATGTGCCATATACCAACGAGTTACCCATATAGATTCATATCCATAATCATTTCCACCTATACCACTTGGTGCGTTTAATCCTCTTACGCTTACTCCCCAAGCATTTAGTGGTCTTAGAATAACTTTATAATCGTATAATTTTTCAAGTGAATCAAGCTTCCATTTTGTTGCTTGAGTCGCATTCATTCCTCCCCAAGACTCCCAGGATGCACCATCATTTACTCTTGTTGCGAGCTTTGCTTGTTCTTCTGGTGTTAATTGTATAAATGCTTTAGCTGAAGCATAGTCTAATATTTCTTGTGCATTTAATTGTCCTTTATAATAGTTTTCTAATTTTGCACGTGTATTTATTCTTTCTGGTGTTAAGTTTTGTGTAGCATTTCCTTCTTTATTCAAGTCAAATACTAGGTTAAAGTAATATGGTCCAACATCATAAGCTAAATTGTTGTTACTCCAAGTTTCACTTTGTTGAACATTTCCTTCTGTATATACCTCTAATCCTAATCTTGTTCCTCTTTTAAACATCATTATTTTGTCCCATAAAGCATGTTGAAATTCGTGTGTCCATGTATCATAATATGTAAGTCCTGGTTTTGCTATAAACCATAAGAATCCAGCTGTATTACCAACACCTGCCGCGGAACCGTATTGCCATAATCCAAGTGGTTCATTAAAGTTTTTATGGAATGGGTCATTTGTTCCTACTCTGCATGTTTCATAAGTAAAACTTGTACCCATTGGAATATTTGTTCCTGGGAAATATGTAGTTTTTGTTCCATTTTTAACTTTACAACAATCATAAACTAATATACAGTAATTATTCCAATGTTCTGAATCAAATGAACCTGCTAATGTAGTAAATTGACGTTTTATAAGTTTGCAATGTTTTTCTACAGCCGTTCTCACTTCTCTTTGTCCAGCATCAGTAGTGTTATATAGTGCATAAAGTTTTGCAGCTCCTATTGATAATTGTGCTGGTGCTGATATTACATATCCGCTTCTATATGGTAAAGTAATTAATGGTAATATATGACTTGGTGATTTCTTTATTTGGTACCAAGCACGATATAGTAAATCTGGTCTTCCATCTATTGATACTTCTTCTAATACCTGTCTTGATCCAAACCATTCAGTAAACCAGTCATTTACATCAGTGTACCCACCTACATTTGTTATAATGTTATCTAGGAATAGTCCTAGGTTTGAAATGCCCGTATACTTGCTAATGCTTCCTGCATAGAAGTTTGGAGTTCTATTCGTTGCTAGGTTTCCTGAAAGTACTTCACTTGCTATTTTCTCAAATGTTAATGCGTCATCAAACATTTTGCCTTCAAATAGTAATAAATCTGATACTTTAGCTCCACCTATTTCGAAGTTATACCATCTATTAATATAGTTGTATCCATATAATAATTTATTAATTTTTTCGCTGTCTATTAATTCCTTTTGTATCTTTTCATTTAGCACACTGTTTTTTATAGTAAGTGGATTACTTCCATCATTTTGTAATATTTGTAATGCTACATGCTTTGCTAATGCATCCTCTTTTATTACTTCATTATAATTATCTCTATATAATCTACTGTCTCCTGCTGTTGTAAGTGGGTCTAATTTTGCAGTATAATCTACAGATTTTATATAATCTTTTAATGTATTTACAATACTTGAAGATTCCTGTACTACATAGTTTCCAAAAGCGTAATGTAAGTTTGTATCGTTTATCTTGTATATTGCAACGTTTTGTTTGAAATCTGCATATTTAACAGGATATTCTTGTACTGTTCTATCAGTAAATACTACTTTTATTTTTGTGATTTTTTGATAGTCACTTGAAGTTAAGTATGTTACTAATTGATTGTTTGCATATGGTAATATATGTTTTATTACTTTTGTATTTAGTATATCTGTATTTTGTATTGTTGCTCCATCTGTTACTAAATATTTTGCATCATAGTATGGCATTAATTTGTGTAAGTTATGGTATACATTTGATTTATCAGTTTGGAATCCTGCTATTTTGCTTATTCTATTGTATTCTGGAATGTATAGTTCTGCATTTGTCGTTATATTTCTAGTATTTTCTGCATTTTTTATTTCGTCTTTTAAAGTTGGTATTTTGTCAAATGATACACCTTCTAAATTCCATATATTTGCATCAAATTTTGCTTCATTTATAAAGAATTCTTTTGTAATATTATCCTTTGCTACCTTTTTAACATAATTTCCAGAAGCATTTGATATTAATGTAGATTCTTCTAATTCATAGTTATTTGTTGATGCTGAGTTCTTTCCACTACCACATATTTTATTTACACCTGTTCCTGTACATAAACTTATATTGTTTATTAATGTTGTTTTGTTTCCTCTTGTTAATCCTAATATTCCACCATTGTTTTTTGCTCTTGTATTATTTATAAATTCTACTTTTGCAATACAGTTACTAATTGTTGATTCAGCATCTTCAAATGCATCTCCTGCTATTCCACCTATACCATCTTTAGTCGATGTAATTGATTCTATTTTTCCTTCAACATAACAATTACTTATTGTACTTCCTGTAATTCTTCCTGCTATTGCTGCTACTCTTATATAATTTGTTTTTATATGAAATCCTGTTACACTACATTTTTCTACTGTACAATTTTGTTTCATATGTCCTATCATAGCAGCATTTTCCTCTGCTCCTGTTGTCATAGTTAATCCCCTAATATGTACATTTGTAACTGTTACATTTTCTGCTGTATTTGCTATACTGCCTCTGTTTGCTGCTCCTACTAGTGATACATTTTCTATCATTAAGTTTTTGATTTTTACTCCATCTATTGATGTAAATAATGGGCTATTTAGATTATATATTTTATGTCCATTTCCATCTAAAGTTCCTTTAAATGACTCTGGGAATATTGAATTTCCTTCTGCAAAAGATACATCATAGTCTTGTGTTAGAGTGATTGTTGATGTTGGATTTTTTTCCATTTCTTCAATTATTGTTTCAATGCTTTTATTTTTGAATACTCCGTTTTCACC
The DNA here is from genome assembly GCA_949746675.1 of uncultured Clostridia bacterium. Lineage (GTDB taxonomy): Bacteria > Bacillota > Clostridia > TANB77 > CAG-508 > CAG-793. The sequence continues at coordinate 5,229 of CATKDT010000088.1, read as the reverse complement.
TTTACTATATGTTACTTTTAGTTTGTTTTGTTTATCCCCATTTTCATATTGAATTACATTATCATAGTTTAATATGAAGTTTAATGTATTATCGTTTGTTATTTCATATTCCTTTATTGTTGTATAGAATATAGGCATTCCTTTTGTTCTTACTTTTACAATGTAGTTTTGTAAATTTGATAAGTCTGATTCTCTCAAACTTGTAACTTCTGTTGTGCTTCCTGCTTTATATAAATTGATTGTTAATATGTCTTTTACTTCAAAGAAACGTTCTGTACTAACATTTATTGTTTCTGAAAGTAATATTTGATCTGTGTGTACATTTTCATCTTGTGTTACTTGATTTGTATCTAAATCATAATTTGCCAATACTTTTATTTGATATTCTTCTGATAATGCCTCTTTAGCAAATGAGATTCCCTTTGACTCACGTGTGAATTCTTCTTCTTTTATTTGTTTTCCTTTTTCATTTAAAACAACTATTTTTCCACCTGTTATCGTTTCTTCATTGTCGTTTACTGTAAATGTTATATTAATGTTATTATCTACTTCATTGTATCCAAAATTCTCAACTGTTGGTCTTAATTTTAGAATTCCTACTCTTTTTTTGTTATTTTCTGTTATTGTAATTTCTTTTGTGTTATTTAGTATTAATTTCTCAATTTTTATTTCTTTTGGTCCATATTTAGAAACTACTGGTATTGCAACTTTATAGTTATTTCCTTGCTTTGTAAGGTTATATGTTTTGCTTTCACTGTTTCCTTCTGTAATATCTGTAACTGTTATAACTGCTGATGTTGGATAAAACTCTGTGCTATTTCCACTATCAAAGCTTACTGTTACTTGTTGTCCTCTTTCTAAGTACTTTGCTTCTTTTCCATTTACATATGTTTTTAGATTACTTATTTCTGCTTGATAATCACTAACTAATTTAATTGGTCTTCTTCTAAATATTTCGTCTTCTACATAATTATCGGTTCCTGCTTTTTGTTCACTATCTCTATCATATGTCATTTTTGCAACTAATGTATAATTTGTGTCTAATTTTACATTATCTATTTTAAATGTAATGTGTTCTGCGTCAAATGTTTTTGGTTCTCCTAATCTTTCACCTGTTGCGTCTTCAATTAATTCTGCTTCTCCACTAATAAGTGCTTTATCTGGGTCTATAATGTTTGCTGTAAGTGTTACTGAGTGATTTGTAATATCATCTTGTTGTGAAAACGATTCACTAGTTGGCTTTGTTTTTAATACTTCTACTTCAGTACTATTGTAAACCTCATCTGTTAGGTCTTCTCCCATTCTTACTTCTGTAGCAATCATATTTTGCTTTCCAGCTTGTTCACTTGCTTTTAGTGTTACTGAATATGTTACATTTTCATCATTGTCAATATGTTTTGTTGCATTGCATCTTATATTGTTTACCATTATTCTTGTAACGTCTCTGTCTTTTTTGTTTGTGTCTATTTTATATGTTAATGTTATGTCTTCTCCTTTTTCAAAATATTTTTTTGAAACTGATGCTTCTCTTATTATTGCTGATGGTGGAACTTCTACTATGTTTTCATCAAGCATCTCATTTGTATAACTGTATCCTTCTGTATTTTCTAATAATGTGTAGTCTGCATATAATCTTAATGTATAGAAGCTGTTTATCTTTGTTATATGACTAATGTCTATTTCTTTGATTATATAATATGTGTTTTTTAAGTTTTCATCTGTTGCTTCTTCTTCTTTTATTAATGTATTATCATTTAAGTCGTTTGTTAAATCCATATTTAATATTTCTATGTTTTCATCATCATATATCTTTAGTACTAGATTGCTAATTGATTTATCTGTATCTTTTACGTAAATATGTGAAATAATTTTCTTTTTATTTTTATTTATGTCTATATCAGGTTGTATTTCTTTATTAGTTCTCCAGCTTACAACTACTGGTACATTTTTTGTTACTTTGACTTGTATTGTTTGATTTACTTCAATTTCCTTGCTATTATCTAGTATTATTTTTTCTATTGTAATTGTTTGGTTTCCTGTTTCTTTTAGTCCATCTATTATTGTTAAATATGTGTTTTCCTTTGCTGTTATGTTTGGTTCTTCTCCTTCTTTTTGTGTTTCTACTTCATATGTTTTGTTGTTTATAACTATTGATTTTGGTATGAATTTTGTTTTATTTTTACTATAAAATTCTATTGCAATAGGTTCTCCCACTTTGAATTCTTTTGTTTCAATATTATTTTCAATATTATAAACTTTAATATCTTTTAATTCATGTTCGTAATTTATAACAAGGCTTATATCATTATGTATAGTTTCAACCCCATTATTATCACTACCTTCTTCTTGGTCTAATGTATCTGTATCAAGGTTGTATGTATGGCAAATTTCAAATTGATATTCTTTTTCTTCTTCTACTTTTACATTTATTTCATTATGACCTAGTTTTAATTCTCCTGCTGGTAAATTATTTGTTGATTTTGTGCTAGAGCTATCATTACTTTCTTCTTCGTTTTGTTCATTATTTTCTGTTTCTTCTACTTTTTCTTTTATATTGTATGTACCAGATTTGAATGCACCATCTATATCTTCTAAATCAAATGATACCTTTAATTCTGAGTCTTCTATATTTTCTTCTACATGCCAGTTTTTAATTTCTGGTTTTGCTTTTAATACATCTATTTTTACTGTTTCTTTTACTTTTATTTCTCTTTGATTTTTTAGAATTACTTTTTCTATATTATATAACTGTACTCCGCTTTGATTGCCTACTCTTATTTTAAGTTCATATTTATTTTCATTATTTACGTTTTTTACTATATTTGCTTCTGTGCCATTTATTATGATTTTTTCAATTTCTTCTCCATAGCTTATGTCTGCATTAAAACTTAATGTTATATCTGAATTTTTTTCTGGATAGTAATTGTCTAATGCTACTTCTCTTAGTGTTACTTCATAATCAAGTGTTTTTTCTATTTTTTGTATTAAAAGTGTTAAGTCTGTTACTGTTATTAAGTTGTCGTTATTCATATCAGCAATATCTTTTTTTTCTGTAACTAATGTTTTTGAATGAATTAAATATTCTTCTAATAATTTAACATCTTCATAATCAACTTTTCCATTTCCATCTAAATCACCTTTTGAAGCAAAGTCACTTACTGCATAGATCACACTCAAAGATATAACTATAAATATTGCTAAAATTATACTTGTTCTCTTACATAGTTTTATTTGTAACTTTTTTCTTTCTTTTTTCATATCCAAGCTATTTCTCCTTCCTCTTATTTTTCATTTCTATTCTAATACTTGTAATCCAAGATATACTAATTTCATTTGTGCTAAATCATCTATCTCAACTGTTCCGTCTCCGTCCATGTCTGCTGCTTCATATTCTATGCCTTTTAAAATTTCAGCTTCAATTATGTGTAATTTTATGTCTGCCAAGTCATTTACTGTTATCATTGCATCTTTATCTGTATCACCAATTACAATAAGTTCATATATTTTTTCTCCAATTTGTAATTTTGTACCAGTTGTAACTTTACTTTCTTCTTGCAATATGTTACCTTTTGCATCTGTAAATTCTACCTTTGTTTGCTCTGTTCTGTTTTCTATTGTTATGTTTTTATTAAATTCTTTAATAGTTGTTTCTGGAAGAACTCTTGAAACATATTTTTCTGTAACAGTATATTTTTCCGATGTTAGTTTTTCCTTTTCTGTTGGTTGTTCTGCAATAACATTTATTTCTACTTTTTCATTATCAAGTATAATATCTCCCTTTCCTTCTGATGTAGATATATCCTTTATTCCAATATTAGTTTTTTCTAACTTTGGATTTATCTTGGCTGTTAACTTTACTTCGAAGATGTCTTCTGCTTGTTTGCTTCCTGCCTTTTTGATTGCCACTAATTCTTTTGTTGCTGGGTTATATTTTAATTCTTCCCAGTTGTTAAAAGTTATAAAATTTTCCTGTGTTAACGTCTCAAATATGTCATCATCATATTCTAGCGTTGCTTTAAAAGCATTTATTCCTTTTGTTATTTGATTATATTCGTCAAATCTTAGTGTTATTGTTACTTCTTGACCTGCTTTTATTTCTTGTTTTGAGCTTGTTAATTTGCCTTTTATTACATTCGTATTACTTATTACTATTGCACTTGTTAATATTAGGCACACTAAAATAAATCCTGTTACATATAAACTTTTCTTTTTCATAGTTAATATTCCTTTCATCTTTCATTTTATAAGTTGATATTACAACCATTATTATTTTTGGTTTTACATTCTTATACAATTATATTATACAATATTTAAGATTTTGTTTGCAATAGTTTTTTGTTATTTGTTTATTATTTTTTTTGTAAAATTATAGCAAGAAAATAACTTAGTAACTTTTTAATTATTATGACTTAAAATGATTCTTTCTGATTATCTAGTTATATTAAAAAGTGGAGCTATCTCCACTTTTCTTTGTTCACATATTTTGTTAAAGCCATTATAAATGCGTATTCTGTCATATCTAATCTTGAAATATTATTATGTGTTAATAATTGTATTGCTCCACCTTTATTGTGCCTTTCATCATCTTTTGTAAATACTGCATTCATTACTTGACTTAAATCTGTTTCTATTATTTTTTTTACATATCTATCTGGAACTGGGAATGAAGGGCTTGTTCCATAACTTTCAAAATCAGTATTGTCTTCAATTACAGCAATATTAGTAATCATCCATCTTCCTAAAGAATTAGTAATTCCACTTTCTATTGATAAATATAAATCTGCTTCTATTTTGTTTTCTTTTGCATATTCTTTTAAGTTTTTTACTCTATTTTTTGCTCCATTATATATTTCGTCATTTATCGGTTGTTCCCCTACCTCTGATTTTACTGGTATTCCAGTTATATCTATATTTTCAAAATATTTTGCTAGCGCTCTTTTTGCGCCTTCTATTTTTCCTTGATTTTTTGTTCCTATTAAAACTTTCATGATTACTCCTATATTTTACTACTTTTAAAAAAGTATATACTATTTACTGCATTTATTATATAATTATTTTAAATAAATTTCAAGAAAAGCTGAGCAACATATTTATGGACAAAATAAAAAAGCCACAAAATATGGCTTGAATTTGGAGGCGCCACTCAGAATCGAACTGAGGAATAAAAGTTTTGCAGACTTCTGCCTTACCACTTGGCTATGGCGCCATATCAATATATAATATGAATGT
>CATKDT010000087.1 GCA_949746675.1 uncultured Clostridia bacterium | reverse complement strand
TAGATTAAAAAATTTGAGAGCTTTATGTAAATGCACTATGCTTTTTATTACTCTACATATCCATATTATAAAACACTTGCATTTGTTTTGCAAGCGTTTTATAATGCATTTTACTAATGTAATCTAATTGTAATATTCTAAGAATATAATTATACTATAAATCCATTATTTCCTCTTCCATAAGTTGTAAACAATAATAAAAATACTACTAGAAATAATAAAATTTCAGTATTTTCATTTCCAAAAAGATTATCTAATATGTTATTATTTCCATTGCCACAGCAACAACAATTTCTCATAACTTTTCTTTCCCTTCTTTTAACATAATTTTTTTTATAACATATAGTATTCATTTTTGTTTTTTTGTGTTACAATATAGTTACAATTATTTCAAACAAAATTCATATACATAATATACTATAAACATAGGAAAGTAATTTAACCAAACTTTAATTACAAATGATTACAATTACATACTTTCTTATAAATATAAAAAAGAATGGAGAAAAAATGATACAACTATTATCTCCTGTTGGAGATTTTGAATGTTTAAAAGCTGCTGTTCAAAATGGTGCAGACAGTGTATACTTTGGTGGCAATCTATTCAATGCCCGTCATGAAGCGCACAATTTTGATAAAGAAGAACTAAAAAAAGCAGTAAGATATGCAAAACTTAGAAATGTTAATGTTGATTTTACACTAAATACATTAATTAAAGATGAGGAATTTCAAGATGCTGTTGATTTAGCAGAATATGTATATCAATTAGGTGTTGATTCAATTATCGTTCAGGACCTAGGTCTTGCAGAATATTTAATCAAACATTATCCAGATGTTGCTATTCATGCAAGTACTCAAATGACAATACATAATTTAGAAGGTGTATTAAAGCTTCAAGAGCTTGGATTTAGCCGTGTAGTGCTTTCTCGTGAACTTTCTATTCATGATATTGAATATATATGTAAAAATTGTGATATTGAAATTGAAACCTTTATTCATGGTGCTTTATGTATCTCATATTCTGGTCAATGTTTGTTTTCAAGTGCTGTTGGTACTCGTTCAGGAAATCGTGGTAAATGTGCTCAGCCTTGTAGACTTCCTTATGAATTATATGCATCTAATCCTAAATATAGTAAATCTGATGTTTTATTAGATAAAGGATACTTATTAAGCCCTAGAGACTTATGTGGTTTGGAATTTATTCCTAAATTAATAGATGCAGGTGTTCATTGCTTGAAAATAGAAGGACGTATGAAATCACCTGAATATGTTGCAACTGTTACAAGAATCTATAGAAAATATATTGATTTAGCTTATGGCGACAAACCATATGTGGTTGATGAAAATGATGTTACTGAATTAATGCAAGTTTTTAACCGTGGTATGTTTTCAACAGGTAATTTTGATAATGAACCGAATACAGATTATGTATATAAAGAAAAGCCTAATAATATAGGACTGTATGTCGGAAATGTGACCAATTTTGACAAAAAGAATAGTTATATTAATTTTAAAACAAACTGTAACTTAAAAGTAGGTGATAAAATTTCAACTGAAAAACAAGATGGAAAGTATACTATTTCAAAGCTTTTAATTGATGATAAAGAGGTTTCAACTGCAAGTCCAGAAGATTATGTAACCATGGGACGAATTAAAGGATATATTGAACCAGGCGATAAGATTTATAAGTTAACTTCTGTTTCACACAATCAATTAGTCCGAGAATATTTTCAAAGAGAAAATAAAAAAATACCATTGGCTGGAAATATTATTATCAAAAAGGGTCTACCTATTTCTTTAATTGTTACATCTCTTGATAATGAAGATGGCATTTATTTTTCGATGTCTTCTATGAAGAATATTGACATTATTCCAGTTGAAGCCACTAATAGTCCTGTTACTGAAGAGAGAATTATTGAACAACTATGTAAAACTGGAGACTATCCCTTTGAGTTTACTAAAGTAATTGTTATTCTTGATGATAACACTTATATTCCTAAAATATCTGCAATCAATTCTTTAAGACGTTCGTGCTTAGATGAACTTATGGATATTGCTATTACAAGATTTGAAAGGGAAAATTTTGATACAAATTTAGATAATATTTTAGCTAGTAGTTTAGAAAATTCACCAACATTAAATGATAAAAATTTGACAAATTATGATACTTCAAATAATTTAACATCTTTTGACAAGTCAAGCATATCTAAACATGCAACAAATCTTAACAGTTACCTAAATTCTTATGAAACAATGTCTGTTGCTAAAAGTTCTTCAAATATAAAGGAAATATCATTGTTGTTAAATGAACTAGATTTAAAATATGACTATTCTAAGTTAGAAGAAGTTAATAATATCTATATTCCACTTCAATATTTTTCTCAAGATGAATATTCTGATATTATAAAGTTACTATCTAAACATTCAAAGTTGTATATAGTTCTTCCTTTAATTTTAAGGGATAATTTTAGAAATATAATTTCGAACAATTTTGATGAAACTTTAAAAAAGTTTAACATATATGGATTGGTTATTTCCAATATCTCGTTTGTTCGTTCATTAGAAAAATATATGAAAGACTTGGATATTGTTGCTAACTATAATTTTAACGTATTTAACTTACATACAATCAAAGAGTTAAAAGAACTAAATATTAATAGAATTACTATTTCACCTGAATTAAATAAAAAGGCAATTCAAGATATTGCAAATAGTTCTCCTATTCCAATTGAGCTTATGTGTTATGGTAGACTACCTTTAATGAATACTGGATATTGTTTAATTGGTAGTTCAAATAGATGTTATCCAACTTGTAGTATGCAATGTAAAACTAACTCTAAGTTTTATTTGAAAGATAGAATTGGCCTAAATTTTAGACTTGTTCCTAATAATCTTCAAACTATTACTACAATTTATAATAGTAAAATTACATCTATTCCTTATAGTGACTTAAATGTAGGCTCTGTTAGGATTTCAATTTTAGATGAGAATATTGATGAAATTAATTCTATTATTAATAATGTAAAAAATGATATTGTTTTTGAAGGTAATAAATTTACTAAAGGAAGTTTTAATAAGACTATATAAATGCTAAAAGAGAGGTTTTCCCTCTCTTTTCTTTATGCAGTTTTTGCTTTTTTCTTTGTTTCTGTTTTTTCAGTTTTAACTGCTTTTTTTACTTCTTTTTTAGGTTCTTCTTGTGGATGAACACTAAGTTTCTTTTTATCTCTTCCAAGTCTTTCAACTTTTAATATACCAGTTACTTTTGCATATAATGTGTCATCACTACCGATTCCAACATTTGTTCCTGGATGCATTTTGGTTCCTCTTTGTCTAAAAAGGATATTTCCAGCTTGAACTAATTGTCCATCTGCTCTTTTCATACCAAGACGTTTTGACTCACTGTCTCTTCCGTTACTGGTACTACCTTGACCTTTATGATGTGCCATATTGTTTCACTCTCCTTTTCATTAATTTTTGATTCTGCAAATTATATTATTTCATAATCTTATGATGTTGTTTGCAATTAATTATGCTAATTTGATTGATTTTATTTCAACCTTAGTGTATGGTTGTCTGTGTCCCTGTGTTCTTCTGTAGTTTTTCTTAGCTTTGTATTTGTAAACTAATATTTTTTTACCTTTACCATGAGCTACTACATTACCTTCAACCTTTGCACCTTTTACATAAGGAGCACCTACCTTTACATCTTTGTCATCAGATACTAAAACTACATTGTCAAATGTAACTTTTTTTCCTTCTTCTGCATCTAACTTTTCAAAGAATACTACGTCTCCTTCTGTTACTTTGTACTGTCTTCCACAGCTTTCAATTATTGCGTACACGGATTTTCCTCCTCTATCTCATACTCGCTAAGCATAAATACAAGGCATCTAGTTTAACTAGAATTTAGTTACCCGACTTAGGCGGTTTACAGAATATAATTATACAATATTATTAGCAGATTTGTCAACTATTTTTCTAAAGTTTTAGTTAATTTTAATGATTTTTAATGAGTTTGTTTATATGTTATTACTCTTATAAATTTAGCGAGGGGAGACCACATTCATGGTCTCCCTCGCTTTTCGCTTGTTATAAGAAATTTGCTTTATGTTCTAAGAAAGGTCTTTGCAAAGTCTCTCTATTGCTGCGTTGTGTCCTTAACGAATTTGCTCGTAAATGTCTGGATACTCTTCAGTAACAATGTTGTCTTCCAAGGTGTTTTTATCCACCGCATGGAGCTCCTTGTCCTTGACATAGAAGAATAAATCGTCATTGGATTGAAGCTGTATAACATCACTCTTGTAGTCCATTCCTTCGGCTAAAACGGTTATCTTTCCGTTTCGAGCCAGCAGTAAATGGTTTTCGGCAATAAATGAGTACTCGTCCTCATCTTCCTTCCAGTACAAAGCCTTTGGCGCACCATACCATACATTGTCACTCTTCCATGCACTGCATGTCCAATCATTAATCTTTCTACCAAACTTCCACTGTTCAAGGATAATACTTTCTTCATCCCTGTAATAGGTGTAGCTCCATCCATGGGTTTTAATCATGTCGAAGCGTTCCGCATCTAGATAACCATCTTCTAACTGACCAGAAACTATTTTATATGGTGTAATATTTTTGTCAGGATGGTCAATAGAATTTGAGATCACTACTGGTTTTCTGAACTCTGGTCCAATGAATATCAATGACCTTCTAGTATCTAATATGAATTTGTAATCCAGATAAAAATCAGGATTTTCATAACTAGAAACTCCAAGCCCAGAGATTACTTCATCGGTTCCTAAAATTTGATAGTTGATAAATCTTCCTGTTGCCTTCTCAAAATTGTTATTGACATACTCCCGAAGAACCTTCATTTCCTTTTCGGACAGAGTTACCACGCCATACTTAACTGTATCTTCTAAGCTCTTAGCATAGCTTTCAAGCTTAAGGCAAATTGTTTCCATCGTCGGCTCAGCGGTTCTTTCCTCGATTTCACTGATGAGCTCTTCCAGTGTGGCATCGCCAATAGATGTAATTGTTGCTTCCTCATCAGGGTTTTGTGCTCCCGTCATCTCCTTCATGATATTGACTTCTTCTCTGATGTAGTCTCCTGTTGCTTCAACAGTTTGACTTACGTGGGCAATAAACGCCCAAAAGGTTAACGCTCCGCCCATTGCGATTCCCACAAAGAAGTAAGGCAAAAATGCCTTTACTCTTTGTATTATGTCGTCTCTTTCAAACATACTTCTAGTACTCCTTTTAACTCCGTGGTCTGTAGGTACATGGTCTTTGCTAGTTTAGGTATGATGGTGTTTGCTTAGGTCTTGCTTGTCTCGCTCGGGTTTAGTTGTTTTGCTGGTTATATTGGTTTATACTCTCTCTGCTGCCTCTTTTTATCTTGCCCCTTTCCTATTCATAAATTTCTTAGTAAGCTTATTACTTGATTACTTTCACATTCTGCGCAAACAAGTAATTTTACTACTAAAATAGTGCACTTCATTATATAACTTTTTTATGGTTATGTCAACTTTTTACTAAAATAAGTTTTATCTTATGCTTCATTTATGATAATGTCTTAATAAATCATTTAAGAATATGTTTTATTTACTTTTGCTAATATTATGCTATCACTTTAGTGCAATATATTCGTACTCATTTTTAGAAACTGTGCCTTTTATAGGGTATTCATTTTCTTTTTCACTTGTTATCTCATACCATTCTCCCCAAATTTCATCTTTAACCTTTTCAATTCTTCTGTAAGTTCCGCCAACAATCTGTATGTTAGAGCTTGCACCTCCATAGGTTACTAGTCCTATACCACCACACAATGGCTCTAACCAATATTTCCCTGGTAATTCCCAACCAATACACTGTTTTTGTTCTGTCAAAATAGCTCCAGTAGAATGATCTAATTCAGGCATTTCATCCCAATAATTAAATGTTGCATTACCAACACAACGATTTCCACTTTGCATTGGTTCACCCCAATCCCAATAAGCTTCTTGTATTAGTTCCCTTGTTCTCCATGTATATAATAATGTTCTTGATATACACATAAAAGTATTTTCATTACAAGCTAAATCTACACCAACAATTTTACATTCTACATTAGCTTTTGGTGAGTCGCCTGTCCATATATAACTCGCTTTCCCTTCTTCCATAAAAAGAGTTGTTTCAAATTTTCCATTTATATAAAGATCACACTTTTTTATTCCACTATAATTATCATTTGCTTTTGCTGTTAATGTAAATGATGTTTCTGATACTGGTGTTGATGTTAATTCTACTGTTGGTGCTTCATTATCAAACTTAAATGCTTCACTTCCACATATATTTGTTTTTCCTGTTTCTGTTGTTAATAATATCCACAAATAATAAGTTCCTGTAAAGTCTTTGCCTGTTATTATATTATCTG
>CATKDT010000086.1 GCA_949746675.1 uncultured Clostridia bacterium | reverse complement strand
TAAAGAGTTTGTGAATATAAATATATCAGATATTACATTAGATGATTTAAGAAAAATTACAAAAGATACTTTAGAAAAATATATTGTGTTTCTAGGTAGTACATTAAATAATAATAACAAAACGTGTAATCGCAAATTAACATCTGCAAGAAAATTTTTTGAATTTTTAGAGAATAATAACTTAATTTATATAAATCCTACAAAAGGAATTGAGTCTAGTAGAGAAGATTCTAGATTACCAAAATACTTAAGTTTAGATGAGAGTAAACAACTACTATCAAATACAATTAAATCTAATCATAAATACAAAATAAGAAATTATGCTATTACTTGTATATTTCTTAATTGTAGTATTAGATTATCAGAACTTACTGCAATTAATTTAGGAGATTTTAAAATAGATAATAGTGAACAAACTTTAAAAGTTCGTGGAAAGGGTAATAAAGAACGATTGCTTTATCTTAATACAGCAGTCTGTGAGTCAATATTAAAGTATTTAGAAGTTAGACCACATTTAGAAAAAACTAATAAAGATTATAATGCATTATTTATTAGTAATCAATACAAAAGAATATCGAATAGGGCAGTGCAATGTATAATAAAAGAGGAACTTCTTAACACAATAAAAGAAGATGAAAAAAAATATCATACCCACTCATTAAGACATTCTGGAGCAACATTAATGTATAATGAGAGCGATATAAATATATTTGTTTTAAAAAGAATTTTAGGTCATGATAGCTTAAAATCAACTGAAATATATACACATGTATCAGATAAAAAGTTAAAATATATTATGCAAAACTGTACTATATCAAGCATTATAGAACGAAATGGAGGTAAAATATAATGAATGATGAAATTAATATTCCGCAATTTATAGTTGATTTAACTAATTATTTAATTGTTTTTAAAAACTTATCTAAAGTATATATAAGTAACATGCTTGTAACGATTAGTCAATTTTTAGAATTTATAAATATATACAAATTAAAAAGTCAATATGATTCTATATCATCAATAACAGTAAACGATATAAGATCTTTAAACAATAGTGATATTTATAGTTTTATTTACTTTTTAGCAGAATCTCAATACAAAACGAATTCAAGGATTGTAAAAATAGAACATTTAAGAACATTTTTCAATTACTTACACACTATAAAAAATACTATATTTACTGAGCCTTTTAAGAAAATAAATACTGATAAAAAAATTGAGCAAAAGTTACCTAATTATTTATCATTAGAAGAAGCAAGAAAAGTAATAAATATATATGCAAATAGTACAGATATGATAGAAATAAGAGATAATGCAATACTACATTTATTCTTAAATAGTGGTTTACGTTTATCTGAATTAAAGAATTTAAATATTAATGACTTAGATTTAAAGTATAACAAGTTTTCCATAATTGGAAAAGGAAATAAGGAACGAACAGGTTATATAAATGATATTACCAGAAAAGCTTTAGATAAATATTTAGAAATAAGGGAATCATTAAATCCCAAAAGTAAAACTTTATTTGTAAGTAGGTATGGTTTAAAGATGTGTTCAACCTCTATTGAGAAAATAGTCAAACGAGCCTATAAACGAGCAAATATCAGTAGAGATAATAATTACTGCGTTCATACATTACGACATACTTGTGCAACATTGTTATATAGAAATGGCATTGATTTAAAACTAATTAAAGAAATTTTAGGACACGTTGAAATTGATACAACTGAAATATATACACACTTATATGACAAAGAAGTTATGGATGCAATGTTGGAACATCCTTTAGCACAATTTAAAATAGCAAATGCAGAAGCATACAACTGTGCATAAATAAAATTGAAAGGAAAGTATTATGGCAGATTCTAATAATAAATTTGATAAAAATAATATCCATACAGTAGAATTAAACTTGTTAGATGGTCAAGTTGAAATCATACTAAGAGCATTAGAATTATATGGATACAATATGGAATATATGCTTAATAGTAGTGATGCAACTGAAGAATTGAAACAAGAAAAAATATCTATGTTAAAGTATACTTATGAGCAAATATTATCTTCACAAGCAGATCAAGTAGAGTCAAAAGCTAATAATACTGACAATCTAAATAGCTTAGGAAAATTATTAAGTAATGACTTTGGAAAGATGGATAAAAATTTAAGAGTTTTATAAAATTAATGAGATAGGGAATAGAGGAGTAGTGCTAAATTAAGAATAGTTAAATATTTATAATGAAACAAAATCTATTTAAAATTTCAAAAACGAACATTTGTAAATTTGATTTTTATAAAAATTTTACTGATATAAATTTCAATATAATAAAATTTATATGTAGCTTTTACAAAATTAATCTTATTATAAAGTTATTGACTTAATATTATCAATTAAAATTATAATTGTATATTCCAAAGGCTCGAATTTTAGTTTTAAGACATTTTTATATATTATTAGTTATTCGTTTATGTCTAAAATTATAAATTAGATTTATGACTTTATTAAAGTTGCAATAAAATTTTTAGACAGACTTATTTTTATACCAATAAATTGCCAAATTCTGCTGATTTGAGCAAAATCTAAAAATCGCTGAAAATGGCTAAAAAAACGACGCACCAGAATCGATTTTAAGACGTTTTTAGAAAAAGGACATATAACTTGTTGTCTCAAAAATTAGGCAAAATAGCGAATTATATGGATTTTGAGGATTTTAACAAAAATTCTTATAAGTCCATATAATTTTTTGCTCAAATCAGAAATCTTAACAATAAATTATATATATAGTATAAAAATATCTAGTTACAATAATGAAAGAAAATCACACCAGAAAAGTGAGAAAAAATCGACGCACGAGAATCGATTTTAAGACGTTTTTATAAAAAAGTAATATAGGTTGTTGTTTAAAAAAATGCTCAAAATAGGCTTATATGTAAGAACAGCAGATTTTTGACGAGGTAGGACTAAATACCTGGTGTGATATTTTACTCCTATTCCTATTTTCGCGAAACTTTGATTTCACGCAACTTTATATACGAACAAAATATATAAAGATATGTACCCTATCTATAAAAAATCTATAATATAAATAAATCTATACTAATAGTAGAATATTTAAATTAAATTGTCAATAGAAATTTTAAAATGTCACATAAATGTAATAATAGTACTTCTACTGCTTGAGAAATCAGCTTTTGTGAGAACTTTATAATCACTAACTGGACGTCTTAAAACTCTATAATAAAAGTCTACCCTAACGTTTGGATTGTAGTCGTTTTCAATAAAGTCATTATCGAAGTAATAAAGTTGATTATACCTGTTATGACGCTTTTTTATCTCTTCAATTTTACGCATTATATCAAAATAATTAAAACAACTAGAAAATTCATTTAAAAATGGTGTTCCTGATTTTATTCTAGTATATATTGCGTATTCATATTCTGGGTGTTTATCTTCTAAGTAATACATACTATCCCCCTTTCTTGACAAATTATAAATTATATTATAGAATATTATGTAAACAAAGTCAATAGAATGTAGACGAAAAATCATTAAAATGAAACATTATTGTAAAAATAAACTGATATAATAAATAAAAAAGGAGAAATAATATGGAATTAACAATAATAGCATTAATATTTGTAATAATAGTATTAATATTTGAAAGATTTATGAATAAAAAACAAGATAATAAAAACACAGAAAAAAATGTCGAAAGTAATGCAATAGACTACTCTACCCTATATCAAAAAAAAGATTATATATTAACGCAAAATGAACTTAAATTTTATAAACTATTAAAATATATAACAGATAAAAATAATTTGATTATATTCACACAAGTGTCCTTATATGAAATATTAAAAGCAAAAAATTATAGTGATTTTAATAGAATAAAAAGCAAATCAATAGATTTTGTTATAACTGATATAAACAGCAAAGTAAAAATATGTATTGAACTAGACGACCCAACACATATTAGAGAAGATAGACAACAAAGAGATAAATTCATAAATGAATTATTTAGACAATTAGATATTAAGTTAATTAGAGTACCAGTTCAAAATTATTATAATATGCAAGAGATAGAACAAAAAATCAAAGAGAGCTTATAACTCTCTTTTCCTTATAAAGCAATGTTTTTTATTATCAAAATAAAGTTCACTATCTATTAAGAAAATTCTATCAGTTTTGCTATCATAATAACTATCATAATAATACTGTAATTCTTCGTCGTTTTCCAATAATTCAACAGAAAAAGAAGAATAAGGAAAGCAACAAGAATCAGAACAAGGATATACAACAATATATTTCATAAAATCATCTACTTTAATTTTTTGACCAATGACCAACGTATCCGGTGGGTGTGTCGTAGTGCACCCACCTAAACTCTTTTTTTCTTTTCTTCGCTCCAAGCAAGCGATTTTAGATACTCTTTTATTACAATAGTACCGTTATCACACAAAACACGAAACCAGCCAATCTCATATTCACTTGCATAATCAAGTAAATCAGCATAACTATATATGCCACTTTCACGACAAAATTTTATCATATCTTTAATAGCTGTATATTTGTCGCTAGCTTGTCCTATAGATAAAGAATAATTTGTACCGCCTAAACATATAACGCCTTTTACGTCATATTGGTGTTTGTCAGGGTTATCAAGATGACAAAGATATCGTGCATATGCACGAGTTGAAGCAACTGGCTCTAAACCAACAGAACCAATAAGTTCACAATATTCGTGAACTTGTTCATATGATTTTTTACCATCAAACGTAAATAAAATATGATAATGTTCTTTTTTAATTTCCCCGTCTGCATTAACATCTAAATTATGAAGAGGAGATATAAAGCAAGGCACACATTTTTCAGAAAGTAAATCTTTCCAATTTTCTGTCGCGCTTTCGGGATATAAAACAGTTGCCCAACTCCTAACTCTTTTATTTTTTATATTTTCCATAATATACCTCATAAATAAAATTAAGGGACTACCCTATCTATAAAATTTTAACAAGTTAACGTCAAAAAGCTACCCCTAATTCCCCTACGCTTTTTTTGACTAAATTTTATAGATAGGCATACTAAACTTGCAAATTGCAACAAGTTGCAATTTTTGCAAGTATTTATTTTATGCCTATTGGCAATTTTCTTATAATCCACATAGTAAATTTATAAATATTGTCAAAGTTTAACACTATTATAAGAACTGGAATTGTTATTGTTAACGTTATAGGACGAATAAAAAAACCTAAAAGTGTTAAGTTATTAAATATTAAATCAAGAAAGCTATTTAAATTAGTTGTTATTTCTGAAGGCAGAGCTGGTATATTTATCCAGCCAAATGCAATAAATAACAATGATTTTAATAAATTTAATAAAATTGTTATTATCATTTAGTAAACACCTCCTCGATTTTATGGCTTATTAATTGATATAAACCAAATATTATAAAACCGTCAACAATTAATAGATATATATCATGTGCTGTTTTTAATATTGAATTACTCAATAAATCGTTGAAATTGAATTCGGTTGATGAGATGATTTTTTGATTTGTG
>CATKDT010000085.1 GCA_949746675.1 uncultured Clostridia bacterium | reverse complement strand
TTTTTGAGTCAAAGGCTATTAGCATATAGTCTGGATTTATTTCTTCGATATTTTTGAATAATATTGCCAAAAATCCATATAATGCGTTAGTGTATTTTCCATCATTTGTCATTAACATTTTGTTCCCCATTATTCCATAAAATGCTCTATTCATTATTGAATTTCCGTCAATTAATAGTAAGTTTTTCATACTACCTCCGCTTTATATTCTTGACTGCACTTTTTATGTGTTGTTTTATATTGAATGTAATTTTACTATGATTTATTTTGTGTAAATCTAGTTTCATTTGTTGGCAGGTTGCAATTTTTATACTAAATGTACCATAGATTTTGATAAAAGACAAGTAATTTTTGTAAATAATTGTATGTTATGACACATATTAAGTAAATAGCAAAAGAAAAAGACTAGCTGTCTTTTTCTTTTCTACATAGGCATTTTAAAATTATTTCTTCTAATTCCTCTGTATCAATTACTGATTTCATTGATGCTTCAAGCATTTCTTCTGCTTCTGTTTGTTGTAAATCTAATAAATAGTTATTTTTATATGCAAGTTCCCTTATAAATTCTCTAATTGTTCTTCCATTTCCTTCTCTAAATGGGTGTAATACGTTTAGTTCTGATAAATAATATGCTAACTTTTTGGCTAAGTCTTCTTTACTTAAATTTGCTAAATAATTATCATTTTTTATCTTTTCTAATAGTTTTTTTAGTTCGTCTTCTATATATTCCCATTCTGCAAAACTAAAAAATCCCTTTGCTATATTTTCAGTTCTAAACTTTCCAGCAAAAGGGTATATATCTTCAAATAGGAATTTATGTATATTCACAAAGTGTGTTATATCAAAGCTTCCAATCTTTTTATTTTGCCTTAGTTCAAATAATTTTGCAAGTACTATTTTATTTTCTGCCTGCCCCAATATTTCATTGTCTTTTATATCTAATTTATTTATTAATACATTTGAGTTTTCGTAGCAGTAGTGTGAATTTCGTGCTTCGTAAAAGTCTGTATTCATTTTTTTCCCTTTCTATTTTTACTAAATTTACTCTACTTCATAAAATTAATATATAAAATAAATTTTGGCAATAATATGTTATAGCCAAAATTTTATTTAATTCATTTAAAGTGTATTATTAAAAGATTTCTTTATATTAGAAATCATATCATTCATTGTAATTTCGTTATTGTTATATTTTCTTAACATATTTATATCTTCATTTGTTACTTGCATATTTTCTATTGCAAAGTCTTTTTTTAAGTTTGCTATATCATAATTAAATTTTTCTTCGTTTTCCATTTTTACCTCCATTTTTAATTTCTTTTATATTTATGTAAAGGCTTATTTAAAGCTATTTTTATATATTTATATTTTAACACCACATCTAGTATTATTATACCATAAATTAGAAAAAAAGTCCAGTTTTTTAGTGGATTTTAGTTAAATTTATTTAAATCTTAACCTTCATTTTTTTACTTTTCACTATTAAATCATTGTGCACTTTCATAATATACCAAAACTCCAGCGAAATAACGCTGGAGTTTTGATTTCAGGTTCTTACTTTAGAACACCTTCTTTCTGACAAAAATTTTAGCTAAAAAGCTCTACTTCAAAGTCGGGGTCTCCATACGCAATATAACGTATACCGCTCATTGTTTTGAACCAATACCACCGAGGTACGACCTCTTCTGCATATTCAACAGGCGAGGTCAATACATATTCAGTAGTATCGTCAAATCTTTCTGGTATCACATTCACAGCAATGGTTACTCGGTCTCCAATAAACGGCGGAGCACCAATAACCCCAGTCTGTGCGGAATGCTCCTTGATAGCCAAAGTTAAGTTGAAGAACCACTCCTCAGGACACAGAATATCCTGCCCATTTTCAACTGTCACTTTGTAGTGGAGTACTCCATTCACATTTGTGCTGTCGTTTGCTGCCTCATACAGCTTTCCTTCCTCGAGTAAAGCTGCTTCTTTGCTCGGTGGCTGCTCACTGTTTTCAATTCCCTTGAACACAATTTTCATCAGTTTCACCTCTTACATTTTTAGTTCAAAATGCGATTTGGTACACTCAAAGACTTGTGCCTTTGTGGTTCTATTATAACATGTTTACATAAATATAGCAATATATAAAATAACATATACATATTAATATTATCTTTCTATTTATGCAAGTTAATCTTTAAGTAATAATAATTTTCCCCACGTAACATAGTTCGACACCCCACCATTTGAACCTGGGTGAAAAATAAATTTCGGAGATTGGTATTCTTCTGGAATCTTCAGTTCTCCTTTAGGCTTTGCAGCTCCATTACTACGTCTCCCAACAATAGGAGCATTTTGTTGAAGGTTCCAAACTGCATCTATCGTCATGTCTCCATCTCCAACAAAGCAACATGTACTAACACCGTTACATTCGCTAATCTCTGCATAAATAGCGTTGTAGCCTGAAGGTATTTCAACATAGTACGCCGCACGCCCCGACATGTATCCAGTCGCATCTACGTGGAAAATTAAAGGATTCCATGTTACCCAATGTTTTGTTCCATACCCCTCACATTCCTTTAGGTTTGACTCGTTAACTTCTAATGGTGCACCTACCTTTACAGTAACAATTTCAGATAAACTTTCATCATCCTTACTTGTAACAGTTATAGTAGCTGTACCGAGCTTGTTTTGCAGTAATAATTCCATCTTGTGATATTTGAGCAATATTCGGTTTATTGCTTACCCATTCCACCTCTTTGTTTGTAGCATTACTAGGTAGAATTGTAACAGTTATTTTTTCTGTGTTTCCAGCTTCAAGAAGTACTGACGTTTTGTCTATTTTTATTTCTGTAACTCTTATTGGTATAGTTTTTATAACAGCTATCTTAGGTGTATCTAATGTATTACCACATTTATCTGTAGCTGTTACTTTTATTGTGTATGTTGCTTCTTTTGTTGCTTCTATAGTTACTGTTTCTTCTTCTTTAAACCTTCCAGTTCTTTGACTCACTGGTATTCCTGCTAGTGTTGCATCTTCTGTTGATACTATCTCATAACTATAATAATCTATTCCTGATTCTTCTTGGTTGCTTGCATTTTTATCATGTCCTATTGCCGTAATTTTTATTTTCATTTGTTCCACTGTTGCTTTTACTTCTTCTATTGTTGGAGGTGTTACATCAATTTTTATTGTTATTGGTACTGTTTTTGAATTATCTTTATTATTACTATCTTTTGCTTTTATTTCTATTGTCGTATCTTCTGTTACATCACTTATTGTATATTTTCCTTCTTCATCTATTGAAAATCCTGTAATTTTTGCTCCACCTTTTGTTGCTGATACTGTTGTTATTGTACCACCACTATACGTTTTTATTACTCCTGTTACTGTTGCTATTGGATTTTGCCAGTCTCCATTTTGAGTAACTGTTGCAGTAATTATTACCCCATCTGCGGGGCCTATATAGTCCAATATTTTAGGAACTGTTCTATCTACTTCAAATATATACCCATCTACTATTGCTTGACTTATATTTGGATTTGTTCCTTCTTTTATTTCTTCTCCTATGCTATTTATTTTTTCTGTTAGTTGCTCATCAGTTAGCCCACTTTCATATTTTTGCATTTGCGCTTCACCTAAGCAAAGTTCTAATACTTCTCTTGCTTTTGCTTGTCCATATTTGTCTGCCCCCTGTTCTGCTCTAGTAAATATTCCATCTTGGCTTAATATCATGCTTAAAGAGACTCCGTGCTAATATCAATAGTACAATAATTGTGATTACAAGCGCTATTAGCGTAATTCCTTTTGTATTTTCTAAATTGCATTTTAGATTTTTTTCTTTAAAGTTCTTCTCCATTTCATTTCTCCTTTTTTACCCCATTTGGGGTTATGAAAATATAATACCCCAAACAGAGTATTTTGTCAACTCCAAATGGATAATTTATTATAATATTAAAAATAGGGTGTGAAAGGATTATAATTTTTATGGTTACACGTTTAAGAGAATTAAGAGAAGATAATGATTTAACACAAACTCAATGTTCTAAAATAGCATTTATATCAAAAAATTCATATATACGTTATGAAAAGGGAGAACGAATTATTCCTTTAGATGTAGCAGCTATGTTTGCTAGGTATTATAATGTTTCTATTGATTACATAGCTAATCTAACTAATGATATAAAACCCTACAAACGTATAAATTAAAAAAAAGAAGTAAATTAACTCCTTTATAAGTTAATTCACTTCTTTTTTATATAAAATTGATTTTTACAATATTATCTTTCTTTTTAAGATTTTATTTTTTATCTCTCCAATACCTATATATTTCCCGCCATAATATAAATTAACAAGTCCATCGTAATTGTCTTTTATAAATTCATCTTTCTCTTGAATTATTTGATTTTTAATAGATATTTTTACACCATTTATTAGTTTATCATAATCATTCACTTCTACTTTTGGTATGTCTGTTAAAATGTCCTCAATTTCTATGAATTTTCCTGCGTCTTCTACTTTAAAATTTCCTATTCTGGTTCTTCTAAGTTCTTTCATATATCCTACTGTTCCAAGCTTTTTTGCAATATCTTCACATAAAACGCGAATATATGTACCTTTTGAGCATGTGACTTTGTACTTTATTTCATTATTATCTTCATCAATATTTAGAAGTGTAATTTCTTTTATAGTGATTTTTCGTTGTTCTCTTTCCACAGTTTTTCCCTCTCTTGCGAGTTCATATAGTTTTTTTCCTTGTATTTTTATTGCTGAATACATTGGTGGAGTTTGCATACTTTCTCCAATAAATGATTTAAATGCTTCTTCTATTTTTTTGTATGCTTTTAAATTTTCATCTTTTTTACTTGATATTTTCTTTTCATATATTTTAGAATCTATTTCTTTTTCTTCTAAAATATTCCCTTCACTATCACCTGTATCTGTTGATTTTCCTAATTTTAGAGTTGATATATATTCTTTTTCGTGTTCCATTAAAAAGTCAGAAAGTTTTGTTGCTTTTCCAATTAAAACAGTAAGTACACCTGTTGCTAGTGGGTCCAGCGTGCCTATATGTCCTACTTTTTTTGTGTTATATTTTTTTCTAACTTCACGTACTACATCAAATGATGTCATTCCTTTTTGTTTATCTACAATTAAAATTCCATCCATTATTCTCTCCAATTATACTATTATTAAAAGGCAAAACTAATTTTGCCTTTTTAATATAATTTAAAATTTTGCTTATTTTAATTTTTATTTATATTGTTTAATTATTTCAATACTCTTTTTACTTCTCTTAATATCATTTCCTTTATGTCTTCAACTTTCCCTTGCATTGTTACTCCTGCTGCTCTAGGATGTCCTCCACCGCCAAACATTAGGCAAATGTTTGATACGTTTACATAGTCATTTGAACGTAATGATACTTTCATTCCATTGTCAATTTCGTGTATAAATATTGAAACTTCAACTCCTTCAACATTTTTTCCTTCATTAACAATTCCTTCATAATCGCCTGTTTCAGCATTTACTTTTTCCTCGTCTTCTTTTGTTATATATGTAAATGTTACTTTATTGTTTTCTAAAAATTCTAGTCTATCTAATGCTAACTTTTTAAGCTCATAACTTGAACGTGTACATGTTGAAAATACTTGTTTATATATCTTAGGAATGTTAACTCCTACACTTAAAAGTCTTGCTGCTATTTCAAATGTTTCTTTTGATGTTCCTGAATATTGGAAGCCTCCTGTATCAGTTATAATTCCTGTCATTAGGTCTGTTCCAATATCTTGTGTTATCTCCCATTTATAGTACATAAACATTGTATATAATACCTGCGCACATGCTGGTGCACTATAATCAACATAGTTTAAATCTCCAAACATAGCATTTGTGCTATGGTGGTCAATGACTATTTTTGATTTTGCATCTTCAAAATAATTAGTCCAGCCATTTAATAATTTCACTGTTGCACAGTCAAGTGCTATTGCTAAATCGTATTTCTTTGTGCTTCCTTCTTTTTTTATTAGTTCTGTCCCTGGTAAGTTTGAAAATGCTCTTGGATACTTAGGCATAACTATTTCTACATTTTTATTTTGATCTTTTAGTGCTAAGCCCATTGATAGACATGAACCTATAGCGTCTCCATCAGGATTTTCATGGGCTAGCAAAACAATGTTGTCAGCTTTATTTATTTCTTTTAATATACTTTCTAGAGTTGACATATTTATCCCCTTTTTATTTTTTATTTTCCTTTAGTTCTCTTAAGATTTGTTCAATTCTATATCCCTGCTCCTCTGAATCGTCATATTCAAATACTAATTCTGGTGTTACTCGTAAGTTTACTGAACTTGCTACTCTACTTCTTATAAATCCTGCTGATTGTTTTAGTCCTTCTAAAGTTTTTTTAACGTCCTTTGTGTCTAACATACTTACATATACTTTTGCATAACGTAAGTCTGGTGTGATTTTAACTTTAGTAACACTAACCATTCCAGTAACTTTAGAGTTTTCTAATTCATAATTTATGACTTGGCTTATTACTTTTTTTAGTTCTTCATTAATTCTTCCAAGCCTGTTTGAACTCTTTTGCATTTTAAATTCCTTTCTAACGTTTTACTTCTTCCCTAATAAATGCCTCTACTATATCGCCAACTTGTATGTCATCAAAGTTTTCAATTTGCATACCACATTCAAATCCGTTTGATACTTCTTTTGCATCATCTTTAAATCTTTTTAAGGAAATTAGTTTTCCATCATGTATTACTACACCATCTCTAATTATTCTAACGCCTGCATTTCTTTCAACTTTTCCTTCTGTTACATAGCATCCTGCAATTGTTCCAACATTTGATACTTTAAATGTTTGTCTGATTTCTGCATTTCCAATATTGATTTCTCTATATTTTGGTGCAAGCATTCCTTTCATTGCACTTTCAACATCTTCTAATGCTTGATATATAACTGAGTATTGTTTTATTTCTACTCCTTCTTTTTCTGCTAAATTACGTGCTCCTCCAACTGGTCTTACATTAAATGCTATGATTAGTGCATTAGCAGCTTTTGCAAGCTCAACATCTGATTCTGTAACTCCACCTGCATTTGAGTGTAATACTTTAACTCTAACTTCTTCATTTGATAGTTTTTCAAATGAAGATTTTAATGCTTCTGCAGTTCCTTGTACGTCTGCTTTTGCAATAATATTAAGTACTTTAAGTTCTTCACTTTCCATCTTTTCAAATAAATTGTCAAGTGTTACTACATTGTTGTTCGCTATTGCTTTTTCACGGCTTTCAAGTTTTCTTTGTTCTATCAAGTGTTTTGCAACTTTTTCATTTTTTACTTCGTAGAATATATCTCCTGCTTGTGGTACTGCACTTAGTCCAGTGATTTCAACTGGTGTAGATGGTCCTGCTTGTTTTACATTCTTACCTTTGTCGTTTTTCATTGTTCTAATTCTACCTATTGATGTTCCTAGTATGATTGTATCTCCAACGTCTAGTGTTCCTCTTTGTACTAGAACTGATGCAATTGGTCCTTGTGATTTATCAAGTCTTGCTTCTATAACTGTTCCTTTTGATTGTCTATTAGGATTTGCTCTTAGATTTTGCATGTCTGCAACTAATAATACCATTTCAAGTAAGTTATCTATATTTATATTTTTCTTTGCAGAGATTGGTACAAATATTGTATCTCCCCCCCATTCTTCTGGAACTAATTCATATTTCATTAATTCTTGTTTTACTTTGTCAGCATTTGCACCTGGCAAATCTATTTTGTTTACTGCTACTATTATTGGTATTTCAGCTGCTTTTGCGTGATTTATAGCTTCAACTGTTTGTGGCATAACACCATCATCTGCTGCAACTACAAGTATTGCAACATCTGTAATTTGTGCACCTCTAGCACGCATGCTTGTAAATGCTTCATGTCCTGGAGTATCAAGGAATGTTATTTCTCTTTCTCCAACTTTTACTTTGTATGCACCTATGTGTTGTGTAATTCCACCTGCTTCACCTTCTATTACATTTGTTTTTCTAATTGTGTCAAGTAATGAAGTTTTTCCATGGTCAACGTGTCCCATAACTACTACTACTGGTGGACGTATTTGTAAATCTTCTTCTTTATCTTCAGTGTCATCAAATAGAATATCCTCATCGCTTACTTTTTCTTTCTTAATTGCTGTTATTCCAAAACTGTCTGCTACTAAGTATGCTGTATCAAAATCTAAATCTTGATTTATATTGGCCATAATTCCAAGGTCAAATAATTTCTTTATTACATCTGTGCTTGTTTTCTTTAGCTCTGTTCCTAAGTCTTTTACAGATATATTTCCTGGAATTGTGATCTCTTTTAATTCAAATATTTTTTGTTTATTTCTGTCGTCTTCTTTTTTACCTTTTTTCTTGTTTCTTTTTCCACGCGCTGTTGTTAAATCGTAATAATCAAGCATTCCACCTTCTTGGTCTTCAAACATGTTTGATAACTTATCTACTTGTTTTAATCCTCTTAACTTTCCTTCGCTAAAATTATCTTCATTTCCCATAACTTTTCTTCTTGTTGTCTTTTTCTTGTCTTCAAAGTTACGGTTTGCTTTTTGTTTGTCAATTATTTTTGTACTGTAATCACGTTGGTTATCTTTTTCCATATATTCACTAGTAATGTCTTGTATATCTTTATCAATTCGTCTATTATTTTGTCCTCTGTCAAAACCTCTGTTATTATCTTTATTTCTAAAGTCTTTATTTTTAAAATCCTTGTTTCCAAATTCTTTATTTCCAAATCCACCACGTTGATTATTATTTCTGTCTTTATTAAATGTACGGAAATTTGAACCCTCTCCTTTATCTCTGTTATAAGGGTTTTTTCCTTTATTAAATCCTCTATTATTGTTGTAACCATTATTATTGTAGTTGTTGTATCCCTTCCCGTTATTATTATAACTGTTACTGTTGTTATAGATATTATTTCCTTTATTGTAATCATTTTTAACAAAATTATTCTGTCTGTTAGAATTATTATCTTTTACAATTTCTTTTTTTTGTTTTACTTCTTTTTCAGCTACTGGCTCTTGAATATTTTCAACTATTTCTTTTTTAGGCTCTTCAATTTTTACTTCTTCTTTTTTTACAATGATTTCTTCTTCAATATTTTCTTTTACAGGTTCTACTTTTTTCTCTTCTTTTTGAGGTTTCTTTTTTGATTTTATTCCAAATAATTCACTTACAGTCATTGGTTTTGTTGGCTTTTCTCTATATACAATGTTAAAATCTTTTTTTCTTCTTTCTGTAAATCCAATATCTGCTTTTGCTTTTTTATTTTCTTGAACTGGTTTTGTTTCCTCTTCTTTTACAATAATTTCTCTTCTAATTATTACCTGTCCTGTTGTTTTTATTTCATCTTTCTTTTGGCTTTTATCATTATTCATATTTTTCTTTATTTTTTCTACTCCTGTCTCGTCTATTGAACTTAAGTGGCTTGATAGCTTTATTCCCAAGCCTTTTGCTATTGATATTATTTCTTTACTATCAATGTTTAGTTGTTTTGCTAATTCATATACCTTCATTTTGGCCAATATATTATCCCCCCAACGCTTTCTAATATTTTATATAAATTTTAATATATTATTCCTCTTCTTTTCCATTTTCTTCAATATTTTCTTCTGTTTGCTCTTCAACATCTTCTTGTGTTTGTGATTTTTCAAGCATCTCTCTAAATTGAGATTCACTTTTTATATCTATTTTCCAATTTGTAAGTTTTGCTGCAAGTTTTGCATTTTGTCCTGATTTTCCAATTGCAAGTGATAATTGGTCGTCTGGAACTATTACTTGTGCAAACTTTTCTTCTTCTTTTATATCAACTGCTAATACTTTTGCTGGAAGTAATGCTGTTGAAATATATATTGATGGATCTTCATTCCATTCTATTACATCTATTTTTTCACCATTTAGTTCGTTTATAATGTTTTGAATACGTATTCCTTTTTGCCCTACACATGAACCTACTGGATCAATGTTAGGATTTGGTGAATATACTGCTATCTTGCTTCTTGAACCTGCATCTCTAGATATACTTTTTATTTCAATAACACCTTCATATATTTCTGGTATTTCTATTTCAAATAGTTTTCTAATAAATTCTATGCTTGATCTTGATAAAATTATTTGTGTTGAGCCTTTTTTTCCTTCTGCTACGTTTATTATACATGCTTTTACTTTGTCATTTACTGAATATTTTTCTGTTACAATTTGTTCTTTTTTAGGCATTATTCCTTCTATTTTTCCTAAATCAAGTATTACTGCTCCACCATCTGCTTTTTGTACTAATCCTGTTATTATTTCACCCTTTTTGTCAGCAAATTCGTCAAATATTACTCTTCTTGATTCTTCTCTTATTTTTTGTGTTATTATTTGTCTTGCTGTCTGTGCCGCAATTCTACCAAATTCTTTTGGTTTTATATCAAATTGTACTGTATCTCCTAGTTTGAATGTCTTGTCTTTCTTTTTTGCATCTTCTAATGATATTTGTGACTTATCATCTTCTACTTCTTCTACTACTTCTTTTTGTTGATATACATGCATTTTTCCATCTATTCTATCTATTACTACTTTTATGTTCTCATCTACACTGTCAAAATTTTTCTTATATGCTACTAATAGTGCTTGTTCTATTGATTCCATAAGTGTTTGTTTATTTATTCCATTGTTTTCAGCTAGTTCATCCATTGCACTTAAAAATTCTATTGTGTCAATTTCATTGCTTTCTACTTTTACTTTTTTCTTCATTTTTATACCTTTCCTTTCGCTCGCTTTGCTCACTCATCGCCAAACAGTTTTCCTTTGAAAAACTGTTTGGCAATTCTTTTTATATTTGTTCGCGCATAACCATCCGTGTTTTTCTTCGAAAAACGCATTTGGCAACCTTAGCTTTAATTTTTCCAGTCATATACTGTGGTCATTCGAATTATATTACTTTTTTCAATTTCTATTATTTTAGCTTGTTCTATATTGGCCTTATCGTTTTTTTCGCTTTTTTTCATTTTATTCTTGGCTTTCTTTTTGTCTTTTTTAGCCATTTCACATAAAGTCTGAATTTCTATTGTTATGCTATTTTCATTATATTCCTTTAGTATGCCTATTAGACTTTTTTGTTTTTCTATTGCTTTAAATGTATGTACTTCAATTTTATTTCCTATATTTTGCTCTAAATGTTCATCTTCTCTTATCCTTTTTTCTATTCCTGTTGATGATACTTCTAGCATATATGCTGATTTTATAAAGTCTTTCTCGTCAAGTATATCCGTTATTGAATTATTAACATTTTCGCAGTCATTTAAACTTATTCCTTCTGCTTTATCAATAAATATTCTTAGGTAATTTTCTTTTCCTTCTTTTTCATATATTATGTCATATATGTTATAACCTAAGTTATTTATTATTGGTTCTATACATTTTTTTATTTTCGTTTCTATTGCTGTCATTTTTTGCCTTTCTCTTTATAATTGTTGATTATTTTTTAATGTTACTGTTTTTGATACGTTTGCTACCTTTTTTCATTTAATATTATGTAAATTGCAATAATGAAAGAGTGGAATTGGCTTCCACTCTTCCTTTCTCTATGCATTCATTCTTTATTTATTATAATGGTTATTTTTGTAAATGTCAAGGGGGTTATGAAAAATATATTAAATCTGTTGCTAAAAATGATTGGCATATGGATATTGCTTAAAATCCCCAGCTTTTGTTCATTCACCACTTTTACTGGTTTTCAAGTTTCTTATACCAAAATCCGTCAGAATTTTTACTTCCTTCTTTATATGCATTTGGATTTTCTGAATATACAATTTCATCTAAAAATTTATTCATTCTGTCCTCATTTTTATATGCCCCAGTATACACATCACAAGTCCACTTAATTCTTTTTCTACCTGTAGAAGCATATGTTTCTAATATTTCATAATCAACTAATCTACTTGCTACAGTTAAATTTGATATACTCGCATCAGATGGAGTATAAAAGAGAGGATATTCTCCTTGATAATACATCCCAACACCCTTACTAGGCGAATGATATATATTAACTATTCTACCTGAACCATATATATATAGTTTGTCTTTTGGCACTTGAGTTACTCCTATATTTGAATATGCTGAAACATAATCACCCTCTTCAACATAAACTGTTTTAGTTTTTCTAGTAGGCGTTCCTAGGCTAAATACGGATTCAATTTTATTTGACCATTTTTCCCAAGCATATAACTTTGTTCTACTTATTACAGTTGCATTAGACAAATTTCCTGTTTTATCAGTTACAATAACATAACATTCCTTGTCCTTTGTCATTCCATTTTCGTTCCAAATATATGTTGCTACTCCTTCATTTATATTTTGCGTATCTACTTTTTCTCCATCTACATAAAATTCATATTTTGCTATACCACTTTTGTTGTCATCATTTGCGGTTGCTGTTAGTGTAAATGATGTGTCTGTAGTTGGTGTTGATGTTAATTCTACTATTGGACCTTCATTATCAAAATTAAATCCTTCACT
>CATKDT010000084.1 GCA_949746675.1 uncultured Clostridia bacterium | reverse complement strand
GTTATATTTTGGATTTGTGTGTTTTTCCATTTGCCCATCTGTCATTAATACTGTTTCTAGTACTTCTCTTGCTTTTGCTTCATTATATTTTGCTCCTGCGCTTTCTGCTTTACTAAATACTCCTTTGTCACTAAATACTGCACTAAGTGATACAGATGCAAGAATTAGTAACACGATTAGGGTCACTACTAATATTTAATAGGTAAATAAAACGAGTTTTAAAAAATTATGTAAATGCATTTTGTATTTGTAATCTATTTGTAATATTTTAACTGTATTTTCTTAATTACATTGTGTCTTTAAAATTATATTCATAAAGGAGTAGCATTAATGCTACTCCTTACAATTCTATAATTCTATCACAGGTTTGTATGTCTCTAAAAACATGTTTACTTGACATAGATATGCCATTAATTGAGGTCCTGTCATTAGTTGACCAAACCATGGTCTTGTAAATGATTTTCCATCAGTTCTAATTATTTCATTAATATCTTTTTCATTTAATAAACTCCTAATTGGAGCATTTTCTTTATTCATTATATCAACTAACATATTCTTTACTTTATTTGTATAAGTTGGGTTCCAAGTTTTTGGATATGGGCTCTTCTTACGCCCTACTATCCTTTCTGGTAGTTCATCTTTCATTATATATCTAAGTAATCCCTTTTCTCTTCCATTCAAGGCTTTCATCTCCCATGGAACATTCCATAAATATCCAGCAAGCCTATAGTCACAGAATGGAACACGTAACTCTAATCCAGTATACATTGCCATTCTGTCACTTCTATCAAGTAAAGTTTGCATAAACCAGTTCATTGTCAAATACGATATTTTTCTTTTCTCTTTTGTCTCTTCTGTATCAGTTTCAAGTAATTCTACTTCACTTAAACTTTCATTATATCTAGTATCTATATAGCTTTTTAAATCAATTTTCTTTTCTATGTTTTCGTTTAATAAGTGCTGTCTTCCACTTATGTTTATTGACCATGGAAATGTCTTGCTTTTTAGTGCATCTTCTCTAAAAAACCAAGGATATCCTCCAAAGATTTCATCTGCACATTCTCCAGTTAACGCAACTGTTGCATGCTCTTTTACATTTTTACATAGTAATAATAACGAACTATCTACATCTGCCATTCCTGGCATATCTCTTGCAATCATAGCTTCTTTTAAGTAGTCAGCAAGTTCTGGAGTATCAAGAGTAATTATATGATGATTTGTGTCTAACTCTTTACTTATTAAGTCAATATATTCTTTGTCAGAATTTGGCTGGAAGTCTGTTTTTTGAAAGTTTTTGTCATTATCTTTATAGTCTACTGAATATGTTTCAAGTTTTGGTTTATTGTTTTCTTTAAAGTGTTTTGAAGCATATTTTGTAATTATACTTGAATCTAACCCTCCTGATAAAAATGTACATAATGGCACATCTGAGTTTAATTGCCTTTTTATTGAATCTTCTAGTAGATATTTAACTTTACTACAAGTTTCGTCAAAATTGTCTTTATGAATTTTACTCTTTAATCTCCAATATTTTTCTGTAATTATTCCATCTTTTCTATAAATCATAAATGAAGCTGGCTTTAATTCTTCAATTCCTTTAAACGTAGTCATTCCTGGTGTATGTGCTGGTCCTATTCCAAACATTTCGTTTATTCCTGTTTCATCTATTGTTGGAACTATGCTTGGAAATTCAAATAAAGCTTTTATCTCTGATGCAAAAATTATTTCCTTGTTTTTTATTGAGTAATACAATGGTTTAACACCAAAGTGGTCTCTTGCTAAAAATAGTTCTTGTTTTCCTTCATTCCATATTGCAAATGCAAATATTCCATTTAAGTGTTTTACAACTTCATACCCATAATGTATAAATGCTTTTAAAAGTACTTCTGTATCACTGTATCCTTCAAATGTAAATCCATTTTGTGTAAGTGTTTCTTTTAATTCCTTTGTATTATAAATTTGACCATTATATGTTATACAATAGTTGTTTCCTTGATATTTGCATACCATTGGCTGTTTTCCACCTTCAGCATCTATTACAATTAATCGTCTTTGTCCTAAGCATACATTATTTTGTATGTATGTTCCTTCTTCATCTGGTCCTCTTTTTTTTAGTTTGTCATTCATATTTGCAATTATTCTTTTAGCTTCTTCTACTCCTACATTTAAATTATAATTTGTAAATCCTACAATTCCACACATAAAAAACCTCCTGCATTATTATATGCAAAAGGTTTGTTATTTTCACCATTTTTTGTATATTTTATTTCTATTCACGAATTTACTTTTGTTTTTTATCTTTTTCAGTTTTGTTTAATTTTTATTCGTATATTTGCAACTATTAGTCTAAGTGTTTTCTTCTCTTGCACATACTATAACTCTTGAGCGTCCGTCATCTGTGCATGATTGTAATGTTATTTCTCTTGTTCCTGCTGTATCTCTTGTAGCATATTCAAAGTCTGTTGAAGTTGTATAATATTTATTAAATACAATATATCTTATTCGAACTCCCATGACATCAGTAATAAAAATTTCATCTCCATTTTTTATATTATCATTTTTTGAAAATAATGCACCATTTCTATAGTTGTGTCCTGTTATTACTGTGTTTCCTATTTGATTTAATCCTACTCCATATAAAATTCCTACCGCAACTTTCATTGAACTATCTGTTGCTACTGTAAGTATTGGTAGATTTGCTTTTGTTGATGGAATTTCTATTTTTCCTGCTACATCATATCCTTTATATTTTAGGTCAATTGCATTTGCAGGTCTTGGTGTAGGTGTTGCCATAGGTCTCCTAGTCGTTGTTGGTGGTGTGGTTGTGGTCGTTGTTGGATTCTCTATAACTTCGTTTGCTATTGGAATAGGGGTTGCTGTTGGTTCTATTGATATATTTAAAGTAGATACTTGCTTATCAAATTCTTCTAATACTTCATTTGCGCCAACATTTAAATAATATCTTTGAAATATATCATATCCCCAATAGCCTACTACTCCTACTATTGCAATTATTAAAATTACTAAAATTACAGTTAATATTTTGTCAAATTTGTGATTTATCATTTTATTTTCCTATTCTTATCCTTTTTGTTCGTTTATAATATCTCGTGCCTCACTTCTATTGCCTAATTGATTGTTTTTATTATTAGCTTTGCACTTTAAATTTTATAATATTTATATTATATCCAACTATTTACTTTTGCATAAATAATTAAAGCAATTTGACAGATTAAAATTAGTGGAAAGCCTATTTTAAAATACCACTTTTTTGTTTTATGTTTGAAAGTGTACATTCCAAGTATTCCTCCAATGCTTCCTCCAAATAAACAAAATCCAAATAGTGCTTTTTCACTTACTCTCCATTCTCCTGTTTTTGCTTCGTGCTTATCATACCACATTATTAAAAAAGTTACAATATTTATTACTAATAAATATAGAAAAATATTTTTAAATGTGAATATTGCTTGTATTAATTCTTGATCCATTTTCTTCCTCCTATTAGTTTTTCTCTAGTAATACTCCTGCTATCGAAAATAATATAAATAATACTAAGTTTACTAATACTATTGTTGCTCCTGTGCTTATATTATACACATAAGATAAATAAATTCCAAATAAAAATGCAATAATACTTACAATTCCTGAGCTTATTACTACTTTCTTATATGATTTAAATAGCCTCATTGATGTTAATGCTGGAAATATTATGATACTACTTATTAACATAACTCCCATCATTCTCATTCCTATAACTATTATCAATGCTGTAAGTATTGCTATTATATTTGTATATCTGTTAACTTTTAGTCCACTTGCTTTTGCAAATTCTTCATCAAATGTTACTGCAAAAAGTTTTCTATAATAAATTATAAATAATATTCCGATTATGATACTCACAATTATACTTAAGACTACATCTGATTTGTTCATTGCTAAGATACTTCCAAACATAAAGTTACATACATCAGT
Organism: uncultured Clostridia bacterium; assembly: GCA_949746675.1. Taxonomy (GTDB): domain Bacteria; phylum Bacillota; class Clostridia; order TANB77; family CAG-508; genus CAG-793. The sequence continues at coordinate 9,275 of CATKDT010000084.1, read as the reverse complement.
ATTTAACCCTGTAGTTAATGATGTTGCTATTACTCCCATTGCTAGTGCTGAACTTGATATTAATGCAATTGCACTATCACTTTTTAGTTTACTATTATTTCCTACTTTTAATAAAATAATTGCACATATTGTAACTCCGTGGAATTGCTATATATAATGGTGTTGTAATTCCAAATGCTGCTGAAATTGTCATTATTCCAAACCCCACATGTGATAGTCCGATCCCCTATCATACTATATCTTTTTAATACTAAGTTTACTCCTAAAAGTGCTGCACACACACTTATTAAAATTCCTACTAATATAGCTCTTTGAATAAATACGTGCGACAACATTTCTGTTATTATTTCTATCATGATTTCTCCTTAATTAATTTTCTAATTCATACTCTTGTGTAGTTCCATTAAATATAATTTCTCCATTGCTTAACTCTATTACATTATCTGCATATTTTAAAGCCCTTTCAATATCATGAGATACCATTAGTATTGTTAACTCTTCACTTTTTTTCAAATTATCTAATAACATATAAATTTGATTTGCTATACTTGGATCTAATCCATTTGTAGGCTCGTCCAATACTATTAAATCTTTTGCAGTACACAAACTTCTTGCAATCAGTACTCGTTGTTGTTGTCCTCCTGATAAATCCGCAAAACTCTTTTTTCTTATATCATAAATTCCTAATTTTTTCATAACTTCATTTGCATTTTCTTTATCTTCTTTTTTATAGAAAATACTTTTTATATTATTAGCTATTGTTCCTGAAAGTACTACTTCTTCTATCGTTGCTGGGAAATGTGCTTGTATCTCACTTTTTTGTGGTAAATATCCCATTTTACATTCTTTAATTATTTCTCCTGTATAGTCTTTGTTAAGCCCCAATATACATTTAATTAATGTGCTTTTTCCTGAACCATTTTCTCCAAATATACAAGTAAATTTTCCTTTTTTTACATTAAAGTTTATATCTTTTAGTGTATGTGCTCTTGTTTCATAACTAAAATTTAAATTTTTTATTTCAACTAAATTCATTTTATTTCTCCCTTTTATAACAATGCATTTTTTAGTACTTCTATATTTCTTTTCATTAGACTTACCCATGTTTCTCCATTATTAAAGTCTTTTAAACTTATGTTATGTAAAGTTTGTATTTGTTTAACATTTGCTCCTGTTCCTTCTGCTATTGTTTTTGCAACAGTTCCATCATTTAATTCTATGTGTAAGATTACTGGTATGTTTTCGCCTTTTACTTTATTTTCTAAATATGCTATTGTGCTTGCTGATGGTTCTATATCAGTACTACATCCTGAGAATGCTGCAGTTACTTCTAAATCATAATAATTTACAAAGTATTGCATAGGCATTCTATCAGCAAATACTAATCTATCACGTACTCTATTGTCAACTATTTCTTGTATTTGTTCATCTACTTCTTGTATTTCTTCTATATAATTTTGTGCATTAATTTTATACGTCCTTGCATTTTGAATGTCTATTTCTTCCATTGCTTTTTCTAAAGTTTGTATCATCTTTATTGCATTATCTGGGGATGTCCATATATGTTCATCAAATGCTCCTTCTTCGTGTTCATGTATTTCTTTTTGAGAATCGTCTGGAATATTTTGCGTAGTTATATGATTATTATCAGCCTTCTCTATTTCGTAGGTCTGTTCATCTTCTGCTCCGTCAATTTCTTGTTCTTCTATTGTTTCAACGAATTTTGATATACATATAGTTTTTATACTATTTCTATTTGCTGTCATTATGTTTTTTATTATTTTTTCAGTATTTTCATCTAATGTATTATCATTTTCACCATCTTCAATTGAACCTAAAACTTTATCAGTCCATTGTTCCATCTCTCCACCAACATATACAAATAAATCAGCATTTTGTATTGTTATTAAATCTTTTGCTGTTGGCTCAAAACCATGTGCATCTTTTCCTGGTCCTACTAGGAAAGTTAATTTTATATTATCATTTTCACCTATTATTGCTCTTAAGAAGTCATAACTTGCAAAGTTACTTGATACTATATTTATTTTGTTTGATGCCTCATATCTATAATTTTTTCCATTAACTATAATGTATAAAGAACTAACTATTATTAATATTGCTATAATACTTAAAATTATCTTTTTTACTTTCATTTTGCTTCCTCGCATTTCTCGCATAAACCATAGATTATTGTATTATGGTCTAGTTTAAATTTATGTTCTTTTTGTATATGTTCATTTACTTCTTCAAAGTCTTTACAGTCCAAATGAATTGTTTCTCCACATTTTTTACATTTTAAATGAAAATGATTAGAGCATTCATTTGATATGTATTGATAATATTTTGTATGTTCTTTTATTTCTGTTCTTATCTTTTCTTCTTGTTCTAAATTGTTTAAATATCTGTATATTGTAGTAGTTCCTACTTTTCTATTATTTTTTTCCATGTATTTTTTTATTTCTTCTACATTTACAAATTTTTCTTGATTTGTCATTATATATTCTTCTATTAACTTTCGTTGTTCTGTATTATAATTCATTCTATCTCCCTTTAATTAGTAATTTTTATTATATTTTATGCGCCGTGATTTGAAAATCATTTTCAATTTTAGCATTTTTTTTTGAGTTTGTCAACTTGTTTAATATATAAAAAGATAGTGGCTTGACACACTATCTTTTAAATATATATTATTTATTTAATACTTTTTATAAAGCACCTTCATAAATATTTATTCAATTATTATTTATTTGTATCGCAAAAAAAATTTATTCACTAGCTTATGTAGTTGCATAAAATGTAGAAATATGCAACTACAGCTAATGTCGTTTTTTAGGAAAACGAAAAGTTTTAAATAAAATCATGATGGAGTTCGTACTAAATTATGTAAAGTTGCGCTTTTGATTATCCAATCATCATTTGTTATTATTATAAAATATTTGCGTTTATTTTGCAAGCATTTTATGTTGCATTTTGTTTTTGTAATATAATTGTAATAATTCGACCTGTTTACCTATATCCTAGATTTATAATCTAAATATACTTAATTATTAGTATAGCTGAATTATATATTTTTTAGTTAAAAATTAACACAACGCCCTTTTATTGAGCATTGTGTTTTTATACCTTCTTCTCTTTTATTTATTATTGTTTTATAATATTATTTTTCTTTCTTTGACTTTGTGAGCCAATTTTTTCCATCAACAATTCTTGAAACTACCATAGATGATGCTGTATCACCTACAACGTTAAGCATTGTTGCTGGTGCATCAATAATTGATGCAATTATTGTAAGTATTGGAAGTGCCGCAACTGGGTATCCCAACATTGTTATAATTAACATTTCTGATATAGTTCCTCCACCTATTGGAACACCTGTAATAAGTAATGTTGCAAGTAATGCTATACCAATTATTTTTATTGCAAATCCGCCACTTAATGGTGTACCGAATAAACATACTAAGAACATTATTTTAAACATTGATCCTATTATTGAACCATCTTTGTGGAAACTTGTTCCTAGTGGAATTGTTGTTTCAGCAATATCATCTGAAACCCCTATCTTTTTAGCACATTCGATATTTACTGGTATTGATGCTGCACTTGAGCAAGTAGCAAGTGATGTGAATGTTGCTGGTAATACATTTTTCCAGTAACGAACAATTCCTTCTTTTCCACCTGCAAGAAATGCATATAATGTATACATTATAAAGAAAAATGCTATTGAAACTACTGTATATATCGCAAATGTTTTTACATATCCAACAGCTATTGATGCGCCTAAATTTCCTATAAGTGCTGCAAAATAGCAACCTAGTCCTATTGGTGCATAGTACATAATAACTTTAATTAAATTATTTACTATAACATTTGCTGATTCTAAAAATTTTACAACAGGTTCTGCTTTTTCTTTTGACATATTTATTGCTATACCAAATAATACTGAGAATATTAGTAATGCAATTAAATTGTCTCTAGATAATAATTTTGCAAAGTCATTTACAGTAATTAAACTTACTGTACTTTCCATTATTGATACATCTTCTGTATCTTCTTCTGCTGAGTCTTCCTCTTGAAATACTTCTACTATTTTTTCAGTATCTTCAGGATTTACTAATTTTATAAAATATGTACTAAAAAATCCAACTAATACTGAGATTATTGAAGTGACTATAAATACTAAGAATATTGTTCCAACTATTTTTCCAAGACGTTTGGGTTCTTTCATTTTTGCAACTGCTGTTGTTATACTTAAAAATACTAATGGAACAATTACTACGAGTAAAAGATTTAAGAAGATATCGCCAAATGGCGCAAGTACGCTTGCCTTTTCTTTGAAAATCAGTCCTATGACTGCACCAACAATAATTGCGGCAAATAAAATTATTGTTGATTTGTAATTTGATAAAAATTTTTTCATAATACTACCTCTTTTTTAATTTAGGTAACTAAATTATAATTATAATTTAGAATTCGTTTTGTATTATAGCACAGTTTTATTTTTATTTCAACTGTCTTCTATTATATTTTATTTTTCAACCTTTTGTGACTACTTTTATGATTAAAATCTTATAAAGTTTTTTTGTGTCAAATTATAAAACAAATTATGAAAATAGTGTTGAATTATTTTATTCAGTTATGATATAATTTTATAAAATTATACTAATGATGAAAAACAGTTATAATTTTTAAAATTATACTAGAGGTTGTATTAATGGAGTATGTTAAAAAACTAGTTGGTAATAAATTATTCTTATCTCCTAAGATAGTATCTAATGAAGAAATTGAACTATTTACTATGTGGTTAAATGATTTTCAAGTTACTGATTACATAGGTAGATCTTCTCAAATTGTTACATATAATGGTGAGAAAGAATATCTAGAAAATGATGATAAGAATCCTAACAATATTAATTTTAATATTATTGAGTTAAATAAAAATAAGTTAATTAAACCTCGTCTTCTTGGTTCTATTAGTTTAAAAGATATTAATTGGATCAATCGAAGTGCTGAACTTGGCATTTTTATTGGTGATAAAGAGTTTCGAGGACATGGATATGGTACTGAGGCTATTTTGTTATTATTGGATTATGGGTTTAATTATCTTAATTTAAATAGTGTTACATTAGCTCTTTTAGATGCTAATGATCGTGCTTATAATTGTTATTTGAAATGTGGGTTTAAACTTTCTGGACGTGATAGAGATGCTATATTTTTAAATGGTAAATATTATGATAAATTACATATGGATATTCTTGCTAAAGAATTCAAAGGTAATTTTATTAAGAATAAAAATGTAAAATAAAACTTATTCCCTAATTTACAGTTTTGAAATAATAAAAATAAAGAGTAGATTATTCCTACTCCTTATTTTTATTTTCTTTACTAACTTGCTATTTAAAAGCCTTTTTTACATTTGATTTCTTTTTAAGTACTCTTGTTGTTCTTCTTCCCATGAAAGTGGTTCATAGACTGTCCCTAAAAACCATACTTCTCCATTTGGCTTGTCTGTAATTACATATAAAAATGGTTTATCAAATTTTATTTCTATTGGTTTATTTTCTGTTATAAAAGTGGCCTCATCTTTTGCTATTATTACTGTAGTCGCCGCTGCTTTAACTCCTTTTTCAGTAAATTCAATATCAGCTTTATGAAGAGCATCATCTACATATAGTCCTAGTGGACTATATGTCATGTTAGTAAGATCTGCCTTATCTTCCTCGAATGCATCTGTTATTCCCATTTTTATTAAATCTTCTTTAAGTTTTAAATCATACTCAAATTTAAATTTTGGAATATTTATCTCTATTCCATATTGTGTTGTAGAAGCTGGTTTTAATTCTTCCTTAATATCATTAAATTTATTCATTGTAAAATTATTAATATATTCTTCTAAATTTTCATTTGGCATTATCGCTGTAAATTCTAGTTGTGTGTCTTCATATTTCTTTAATGGCATTGTTAGTGAAGTTATGTTATCATCTTTATAATATGTTATATTTTCGTTTGAAGTTTCTTTAATTAAAGTTGTTGCATACATAATGTTTCCATCAGCTAACTTAAATGGCTCTCTCTCTGTATCCTTATTTTCAAATGGACTTTCCCAATCCATATCAACAGCTAAAGCATTTATAAGTAATACTTTTGTATTTGGGTCCTTCACTACTTCGTCCTTTATCATATTTTTAATTACTCCTAGAGTTTTATCTTCAATCCATTTGTTAACATTTTTTGCATTTTCAAATTTATCATATTTTATTTCCGCATTGTATTTTCCCATTAAAATATTTTTATAATCATCTTTTATATATTGACTGTAGTTATCTCTTGTATATATAGCATTTGCAAATGACATTGTTTTGTCTATGCTGTTATATCTTGGCATATATAAATTTCCTACCACTTTTTCTATTTGAGCTTTTGTATTTCCCTTTGCTCCATCTTTTAACATGTTTAGAGCGTATTTTATTGATAATGGGCTATAAACCATGTTTTGTTTGTTGTTTTCCATTTGTAAGAATTTTGTTGCAAAGTCTCCATTTAGTTCTACTTGTTGTGTTGATGGTATTGGATTTGTTACTCTTGATATTTCAGACATATTTTGTCCTACTTTATTTTGTAATATTTGATCTGTTTTTTGCTTAAATATAACTGCAATTGCTATTGCTAATATACTTATAATTATTATAATACATATTATACTTATTTTTTTATTTTCTCCCATTTATTCTCCCTTTCTATATAACACTTTCCTATTTATAATCCTTAACTTTCTTTTTTTACTATTAGATTACCCCCTATTATATTTTTTTGTTTTCGTTTTGTACAAGGTAGAGTTTCAAAGTATTCTATAACTTTTACTTTTACATCTACTTTTTCCAATATTTCTACTACTTCTTTTTCTGTTAGAAAGTTATAATATATATTATTTTTTATTTGATATCCTTTTCCAACTTTAAATGATATATAAATAATCCCATTGTCCTTTAGTGCATTAAACATTTTAGTTAAAAATCAGACAAGTTTTCTTTTTCAATATGAACTATTGATGTACACATCCATATTCCATCATACTTTTTAATATCATTTAACTGTTCAAATTTCATACACTCAACTTTTTGTTTTAGATATTCACTTGCTAATTTACACATCTCTATTGAACCATCTATTGCTTTTACTCTGTAGCCATTGTCTATAAAGTATTTACTGTCTCTTCCAGAACCACAGCCAAAGTCTAGAATATACCCATCTTGTGGTAATTGACTTAAAAATTTATTGTATATTATTTGTAAATCTGCAACTATAGTTTGTTCAAAATATGCTAAAGCATTTTTATTATAATATTCTAAAGTATTATAATTTTCTCTTTCCATCTTTATATTTTTCCTTTTATATTATATTTTATTTATATCATAAATTTATTATAAAAAGCAATTGAGTTTAAAAATTATTTGTAAAAACTTAAAAATCCAGTAATGACTTACTTTTTAACCTTATTTATAAAAACACCAGAGTGGAAGATAAACTTCCACTCCAGTGTTTTGAAAATTATTTCTCTTTTTGTGCGATTTTACAACAGATGCAGACAATATCTGCATGTCGCTCTGTCATACTCATATCCGACAAGTTTTCCAAAATTTCTCTTACTGTAATTCCAAATGTATACACCAGAAGATTCAACCTTATAAACAACACCTGCTTCATCCAAAAACTTGCTTAAAACGCTGTATGGTTTATACGCCATAATTACAAGCTTATATGCCATACTTTCAAAGCATCTCATTTTTCCAGAATCAATGTCGTTCTCTGTTTGATCAATTATCGCTTTTCTCTCACTCGCATTTAGCTGAATACTAATTTGATCGTCGCTTCCTAATACAGCTCCAGGAAGCATTAGCAACATATTTCGGTCATCAAAATAGCTATTCCAAATGTCCTTGAGCCCATCTAGAAGTTTCGTATATAAGCTTGAGCAACCATTGTTGTATTTCTCAGTTGCATTACTGCTCATACATGAAAACTCCATATCGCCACATCTGTCGTCTCCATAATTAAATGGCCAAAATCCAATGTTAATATCTTTGCATATCCTGATATCATCCTCATAAATATCAGAACAAACTCTGTAAAACGCCCCTTTTTTCCCAATTTGTTTTTTGAATCTGATTTTGAAAATATGATAGTTTAATACAGTTCTATATGTACTCCCAAAGATTGCATAGAGAATGCCAAGGTCATTAACCATCTCTTCTTCCGTCCGTGTATCTTCATGATACTTCTTGTCTTCTTCAAAATGAACATGCCATTTAAAATTAGGGTTTGGATCCCATGAGTTCTGATATGCTCGTTTTGGATCTTCTTGTTGTTTTGGTTCATCCCAAAAGAAATCCCAAAAATCAAAGCTGGATGTCGTGCTGTAATTCTGTGTTGTCTGCTTAGGAATTTCGTGAGTTTCTTCATAATCCCTAAGCTTCTTTTCAACTTTTGCTAAAAGCCGTCTAGCAGCTTCTTGCTCTGGACCAACATCAAGCTCAACACGAGACTTAAGTACTTCTACCCTGTGCTTTAAACTTGAGTATTCCTCAGGATTATGCTGTAGTTTTGACATCAAATCGCCTCCTATAATTTAGGTAAATTTTACCCGAATATTTATATTATATCATAGTTTACATAAAATAGCAAATACAGTGTTTTCTTTTTTATAATTCATTTATCTTTATTTAGCATAATTCTTCTAACTTTTATTCTACTTCTATTTGCTGTTTCATATTAACAGTATCTTTTTTTTATTCTTTACGCTTAATAATAATTATTACTGCACATATTAGAAATATAAACACTAAACTTCCATCAATAATATCTATTGTATATGGCATTATTCCTTCGACTTTTGCTTCCCCATATTTACCTTCATTTAGATACTTTTCAAATCGTTCCCACATATCACCTTTTGCGTGTTTTAGTTTTAATGTTTTTGTATTATAAGTAGTTACCTCAAAAATATCTATTGGATTATGTTTATCATAATATATAAATAAGTAAACTTTTCCGTTTCTGATATTATGTTGTCCTCTTGAACCTTCTTTAAAATATATTTGCTTTGAATCTTTTTTTACATTCCCTTTAATTACTTCTACTATTTCAACTTCAATAGGTTGATTTTCTTCATTTGGATGATATGATAAAATTTTTCCGAAAAAAATTTGTGCATCTTCAATTCCTAGCAGAATTCCAGCAAATACCGTTAAATTACTTGTTATTAAAATAATTATAAAGAT
>CATKDT010000083.1 GCA_949746675.1 uncultured Clostridia bacterium | reverse complement strand
GAATTAGTAAGAGCAAGAATTAAATTGAAGGAACTGTAATACAACTTAGTAAGTAGAAAAGGAGTAATAAAATATGTGGGAAGAATTAGGAATTAGTGGAGGAACTGCAATAATTATTTTAATTGCATTGTATTTTGTAATAAAATGGGCTGTAAAAAATGGAATAAAACAAGCATTTAGAGATATTACAGGAAAAGAGACTGCTGACGATATAGAAACAAAGAAAATAATAAAAGATTTGCAATTAGATGAGGAAAAAAGAAAAAATTAAACCGAAACATAAATTACAATCTTTAGAAAGGACAGGAGATGGAAACAAAAATTATAAAAGAGTTCATATATGGAAGTAATTAGGAGGAATATAAAATGACCTATAAATATATGTATCAAACACCAAAAAACTTTTCAAATATGATTATGAACAGTGATGGAGAATACTTAACAGGTTTATGGTTTGAAGATTCAAAAGATTCTTCTAAACATATATTAGACTGTGAAGAAAAAGATTTAGAAATATTTATACAAACGAGCAAATGGTTAAGTTTATATTTTAGCGGTAAAAATCCTAATTTCACACCAAAGTATAAGATAGAAAATCTAACACCTTTTAGAAAAGAAGTAACTGATATAATGAACACAATTGAATATGGAAAAGTTTTAACATATAATGACATTTCAAAGGCTATTGCTAAAAAGAGAGGATTGAAAAGAATGTCAGCACAAGCAGTAGGTGGAGCAGTTGGATGGAACCCAATTTGTATTATAATTCCTTGCCATAGAGTAGTTGGAACAAATGGAAGTCTAACTGGATATGGTGGTGGAATAAAGAACAAAGTAGAACTATTAAAATTAGAAGGAAACGATATGAGTAAATATTTTGTTCCTAAAAGAGAAACTGTGATATGATAAAATGTAAATGGTATAATTTATCCAAATGATAAAGAATGCTTTATGTAAAAAAATAGAAAGTAAATGATAATCAATATAGGTTGCAAAATGTAAAGTTTTAGTTACATTTTGCATTTTTTTATAAAGTGCAACTGAAAGTTGATAGAATTTTAATAAAAACTTTACTACAATAAAAGGAGATGTATCTAATAATGAATAAAAACTATCTAAATATACATGATATGAAAATGTATATTAATAAAATTCTATCTTTCACGGACAAATATTAGCAAGAAATATCGGGGATAACAAAACTTTTTAAATTAAAATTTATTTAAGAACAAAAGATGTAAAAGAAATATTAAAAGTAATTGGAGATTACTCAAAAGCGTTTGATTTACTTGATGATTATGACCATAGAACATTAAAGAAAATAGATGGCAATATAGATGAAAGAAAAATTGAATATAAGCAATGTATAGAGATAATAAATAAACTTAGATTTAATGAAGAAAGTACGTTGTTTGCTGTTGAAAGAGATAAAGGGCTAGAATCAATTATAGGAAATATTTATCAAAGTTTT
>CATKDT010000082.1 GCA_949746675.1 uncultured Clostridia bacterium | reverse complement strand
TATTAAATCATCAAGAAAATCGTCTTGGTTATATTCTGGATTTATATTTTTCTCATATTGTCCATCTGCTAATAATACTGTTTCCAATACTTCTCTTGCTTTTGCTTCATTATACTTTTCTCCTGCACTTTCTGCTCTGTTGAATATTCCCTTGTCACTAAATGCTGAACTTAAACTAACAGCGGCAAGTATTAGTAACACGATTAGGGTCACTAATTGTGCATACATTTATTTTAATAGTGCCAATTAATATAATTTTCAGCATTTTTGTGGTCCCTAGGTGTACTAACTTTAATTAATTGTTGTAGGATTAATTACCTACTATCAATAATATAAATCCTTGTAAACTTAATTACAAGGATTTTCTTTATTTTATTTTTCACTTATCTACTAATTATGTTACCTATTATTCCTAATATTTTTGTTGCATTCTGTTTTGCAAAATCTTTTCCTATTGCTTTGCCACCTATTGTAAGTGAAGCAACAAAAGCACTTATGAAAAATTGGATATTGTCAGGCATATTTAGTTCTGTAGTTAATTTTAATGCAATAGTTGCGCTGATTGCACCACTGAGTACACCACAGATATCTCCTATAACATCAGCACAAATATTTGAGACTTTACTTGAGTTTCTAATTAGATTAATTGATTCTTTTGCTCCTTTTATCTTTTTAGATGCTTTTGCATGAATTTCACTTTCGTCAGCTACTGTTACTGCTACTCCAATTATGTCAAATATTACACCTATCAATATTACCAATATTAGTATTAATACTGCTGGTATTATTGATAATTTTGATACTGCTATATTCGATATAAAAGAGAATATTATCGATAGTGTAAATGATAGTATTGTTACTTGTATTACCCATTTTATATTACTATTCGGTTTTGGTTTTTCGTTCATTTATTTCTTATAATTGCTTTTTACAATTATAAATTTCCTTTCTTTATAATTTTTATTTTAATTTTAATAATTCATAACTACTTTATATTAATAGTAGTTAAAAAGTACTCTTTTTAGAGCTTTAGGTTCTACAAAAAGTACTTTTTTGTTTACATTTTATGTTGGTAATATTTTACGTAAACTTTACGGTTTAGGTCTAGTCGAATTTCTCTACTTCATACTGTTGCATTGCTGCAAAGCCGTTTCCATTTAAATAAAGCATCCAAAAATTTGGCTACCAGATTGCCACTCAAATCCGTATCTTAATCCATAAAATATTTCTGTTATCAGACAGCCTAGAAGTTTTCCTTGAAATATTGCTATAATATTAGTTTCTTTTGCAATAGCTATTTCATAACAATTTCTAATTATTATTTGGCCAAATAATAATAGCTTTTAAGTTAATCCCAAGACTATCACTCAAAACAGGCTACGCTATATATTGCTATATAGGTTAAGTAAAACGCGAAAATAGGAAAATTAATATATATGCCATTATATATTGTCCTAAATTCTTATCTCCTAAAAACACACAGGCTTGGCGTCCCGCGCATCTCTAAGAAATTCTATGTGTGCCATTTAGTGGATTTTTAGCCCCACCCTCATATTACGCCATATTACTAGAATACTGCACCAACGTTTATATTATAGCATATTGTTTTCTTTTTGTAAAGGGGTATTTGTATAAATTTTCCATTCTGCTTGTTTTATAAATTAATAAGTTTTTCCCTTATCTACTTATATTTTTTATTTCTAAAGATTATTTTGTTCGCAAATTTTTCCATTAGTGTTTATATTGTGTCTTACGGATTTTTTATTTTGTATTTTTTTTGTAATTAAAATATTATATTACATTTTTCATATTGGGTAGACTTTTTTCTTTTTTTATGATATAAAGTATATAATAAAAATATTTATAGGGAGACATATTAATAATGTTTAAATTAAAGAAAGTTGCTGTTAAGCTTAGAAAGACAGTCAAAATTTCGGTTATATTAACATTTGCAGTTGTAATAATTTTATGTGCTATTGATTTAATTTTTAGACAAACTTATAGTGTTAGTTTGAATGGTGAACATATTGGATATACTTCTGATAAGATTGCTCTTCAAAAGAGAATTAATGAGTATATTAACTACGGAAATAAGGAAGATATTGCATTTGTTGAAGTTAATAATTTGCCTACTTATAGTGTTTGTATGCTTAAGAAAAATGTCGAAACTAACGATGATGAAATTTTTAGCAAGGTTACGGAAAATAGTACTGCTTATTATACATATTATGCTATTACAGAGGACAATGAGGAGAAGGTTTACGTAGCTAATTTCCAAGATGCTGAAAGTGTTCTTCAAAAATTAAAGGATAAAAATAGTGATAATTCTGATAAGTTAGGAATTATTAGAAAATATGATACATCTATGGCTGAAATTACTTCTGTTGATGATTGTGTTAGCAAAATTTATAAGGAAAAACCTAAAAAGATTGTTGTGGCTTCTGCTTATCAAAGTAGACCTAAGACAATTATAAATTCTCAAAGTGTTCCTACAAATCTTGGTGTTTCACTTGTTCAACCTATTTCTGGTGTAATTAGTTCAAGATTTGGTCTTAGAAGAAGAGATAACCATAAAGGTCTTGATATTGCTGCTCCAAAAGGTACTGCTATTATGGCATCAGCTGGTGGTACTGTAATCTTCTCTGGTTCAGGTTCTCCATATTCAGGTTATGGAAATACCGTAGTAGTTCAGTCTAGCCCTTCAGTAGTTATTTTATATGGACATTGTACTTCTTTATATGTTAGAAAAGGTGAAACTGTTGCTCAAGGACAAGTCATAGCTTCAGTTGGTTCTACTGGTATTTCTACTGGTAACCATTTACATTTTGAAATTAGGTATAATGGCGTAGCTGTTAATCCTCAAAATTACATATATAATTAAAAATTAGGCTATGTGCCTAATTTTTTCAATGTTAATATTTTGTTTAATAACTTTTCTTTTTTGTATTATTATGTTGAATACTAAAAAATAATCTCCTTTTTAGGAGATTATTTTTATATTACATACAATAAAATACATAAGAAATGTAATATGCTTGCTGTTAATACGCATAAATGAAATACTGCATGCATATATTTTATTCTTTTTCCTATTCCATAAAAAACTGCTCCTAGTGTGTAGATTATTCCTCCTAGTACTAATAGTACTACTGCTGGTGTATTTAGAACTTGTAATATTATATTGAATCTAAATATTATACACCATCCCATTGCAATTTCTAATATCATTGATATTACTCTAAATCTTCTTATATCTATTGCATTTAATATTATTCCTATTACTGCTAATACCCAAATTACTCCAAATATTGTCCACCCTTCTATTACTGACACTTGCATTATTGTTACTAAAGCGAATGGTGTATATGAGCCTGCTATTAGCAAGAATATTGAACAATGATCTAGTACTTGAAATACTCTTTTTGATGTTCCTTTTCCTCTAAGTCCATGATAAATACTTGATATTGTATATAGTATAATCATTGATATTCCATAGATTATTGAACTCATTATTGAATATGGTTTATGATGTATTGCTGAGAAAATTATACATAGTACTAATGATGTTATCCCTAATGCGCCTCCCACTATGTGTGATACCATATTAAATATTTCTTCACCTTTTGTGTATGTGGGCAGTTCCCTGTCCTTAAATTTTGTTTTTACCATATTTAATCGATTAAATTTCTCCTTTTTGCTTTATCTTCTAACGCCTTGCATAGAAACATCTCTATCTGTTACAACGTCAAATTCATATCTATATGATGTTACTCTTAGTTTTCCATTGTTTAATTCTTCTACTATTTTTACTGGTAAATCTGTTTTTTTTGCTAAATATAGTTTTACGTTTTTTACATCCTCTTCTACATAAAACGCATCATTAGATTGTATTCCTGAAATAACGTAACAATCTGCAGTGTCAACTTTTTCAGTATCTAACTTGAATCTAAAACAGTCTGTTATCAAGTCTCCTAATGTAGTTGGCCCTATAAAGTTTGTAGTTATATTGGCTATATTTCTTGTTGCTAATGATCTACTTGTACCATCATCTTCGACTGTGTTTACTCTATTGCTATCATAATATTTTACTGTTTTTGAGTTTCGTCTTGTAGTTGATATTGTTTTTACTTTTTCGTCCTTTTTAAAGATTTCATGTTTCTTTATTTCGTTTGAAACATCATTAGTTATTTCTTGATATGCGTTTGGCATTCTTTCGTATTGTTTTGTTCTTCCTACTATAATACTTAAGGTTACTAGTTTTTGTACTACTAAGAATACTATTACTAATACTACTAATAGTATTGATACTACTACTTTATCCTTTACTGTTAATAGTTTAAAGTAACTTTTTATGGCCTCTCTAATATTGGTATTCCCCCCATAATAATAACTATTTTTTCCCATTTATTTTCTCTCTTTTCTTTGGAATTTATACGTTGATTATATATTTTTATTATATATTTTTCAATAGTTTTTTAAAATTTTTTTATTTTTTAGAAGTGAAAAGAAATATGTTCAATATACTTTGAAATTAAAGGAACATATATTACATGATATAAAAAAGTCGCTAGCAAAGAAAAGATTTCAATAAATGTAATTGTAAATCAATTTTTAAAATATGCTGTTAATAATTATTTTTCCAATTATTGTAATATTTTTATTTTTTTCGCATAAATTATTGATTATTAGCCTAATTTATTATATAATTATGTTAATAGAAGGTCAATTGAGAACCCCACTTTTACGGTTCACAGTTGACCTTCGTTTATTTTCTCTTAAATGCCACTATTATTTCACTATTTTTTATAATGACTATTTTATCTATCCATAAAAATCTCTTTGAAATATATATACTTTTTATTTGCCTTTTTACTTCTAATAAATCTATTTTAGTATTTGTCAAATCTATTATAAAATTATTAGCTTGTTTTTTCTTTTTTCTTAAATTACCTTCTATTACATATTTTCCACTACCAGTTATTTCTTTTAAATCAAATTTTTCATTCTTTATAATATAGTCTGGTGTTTTTATTCCAGGAGGCTGGCTAATTCTAGGCATAATCTTTACTTTTCCACCTATTGATGCCCCTAATATTTTCGCAACTTCTACTTCTCTTTTTGTTAGTTTTAATACTACATGTTTTCCATCAACTATATATTTAGTTCCTTTATCATCAATAAAATATTTTTGTTTTATTAATTTATATTTTCGTTTTCTTTTGTATATATTAGTTATGTCTTGATAGCTCATTGTTTCTTCTTTCCATTTTTATACATTTTTTGCATTATATCATTATTTTATTGTTATGTCTAGTATATTTTGCAATTATATAATACATTATATATAATTTGTTTATTTATAAACTTTTAATAAATCGCAATTTATTGTATTAGGTATTTCTATAAATTTAATTAAAAACAACTTTTCTACAATTTATAATTAGCCTTGCATTTTTCGACAAAATTATACTTTATTTTTTTCCTAAAGTATTGCATTTTTGACAAGGTTTTGATAGAATGGCTTGTAATAAACTCTATTTTTATATAAAGTATTGTTTTAAATAATTAGGGGGTCTACTAATGAAGGACAGTAAATCGCATTTCACTAATGATAAAGACTTACGTCGTAAGGAAAATGTTAGTATACCAACAAATGAAGAAAATAAGAACTTTTTTGAATTAACAACTCCACAAAAAAACATTTGGGATATGGATCAATTTTATGGTAATACCCCATTAAATAATGTTTGTGGTTCTGTTATTATCCATGAAAAGGTTAATTTTGATAAATTAAAAATTGCTGTTGATGTTGTTGTTAAAATGAACGATTCTTTTGGGATTGAATTTGTTAATGATAATAATACGGTAAAACAAATATATAATAAAAACATTATTAGTAATACTTCTACTGAGATTATTGAAGTTGCTGATAAAAACGAGCTTAATAATTTAGAAAAAAAGTTAAGCCAAATTGTGTTTAGTAAAAATAACTTATTTGAGTTAAAAGTTTTCAAACTACCTAATAATGAAGGTGGTGTTATTTGTGCTATACATCATTCTTTGTCGGATTCTTGGTCTTTAGGACTTATTAGCAAATATATTGTCGAAGTTTATCATGATTTGTTGCAACTTAAATCTATGTCTAATAAAACTTCTATAGCTAAAAACAATACATCTGAAAAGAACAATTTATCAACTGATGTATTAAAAGAAACATTTAACATTGATAGTTTTGTAAATGAAGAAAAGAAAAAGTTTAAAATCGCTTCTTACTTTGATTTTATTGAAAAAGAAAATAAATATTTAAATAGTTCTAGTTTTATTAAAGATAGAAATTACTGGGATAATATATTTTCAACAGTTCCTGATATTCCTGAGTTTGTGCCAACTGTTGATAGTATATCTAATTCTAAACTGCCTACTGCTTCAAGAGAAACTTTTGAACTATCTACTGAAATGTTGAAAAAAATAAGTAAGTTTTGCACAGTTAATAACACTTCTGTGTATAACTTTTTGATCGCTGTTTATTCTATATATATTTCTGCAATAAGTAATTCTAATGATTTTGTTATTGGAACCCCCATCTTAAATAGACGCACAGTTGCTGAAAAGTCAACTATTGGTATGTTTGTTAGTACAATGCCTCTTCGTATTAATGTAGATAATGAGTCTTCATTTAATGACTTTTGTCGACAAATTTCTACAAACACTTTTTCTGCATTTAGGCATCAACATTATCCCTATGAAAATATACTTAACGATTTACGAAAAAAACATAAAGATTTGTCGAATTTATTTAATGTACTTATATCATATCAAATTACTAAAACAATTAGTGATAACGTTAAGAGTGAGTCTTATTGGACTTTTAATGGATATTCTCAATATGATTTACAAATACATATATTAGACCTTAATGATACAGGTAAATTATCATTTGCATATGATTATCGAGATAAATATGATAAAAATAGTATTAGAGAATTACATTGTCGAATTATGCATATTATTGATACTGTACTTAATAATTGCGAAATTTGTCTAAAAAATGTTGATATTGTAACTCCTGATGAAAGGGATACTATTTTAAATAAATTTAATAATACTAAAGTTAATTATGATAAAACTAAAACTTTATCAGTTATGTTTGAGGAGCAAGTTAATAAAACTCCAAATAATATTGCTGTTGTTTTTGAGGACCAAGAGCTTACTTTTAAGGAATTAAATGAAAAATCTAATAGTTTAGCTTATTATTTGCGTAATCAAAATATTAAAAGAGATGATGTAGTTGGTGTTATGTGTAATCGTTCACTGGAAATGATTATAGCTATTCTTGCTGTAATAAAATCTGGTGCTGCATATACCCCTATTGACCCTACATATCCAGAAGATAGAATAAACTATATGCTTGATACAACTGATGCTAAATTATTATTAACGCAAAAAGTTCTTGAAAATAAAGTCGAATTTAAGAATAAATTGTTTGTAGATTTGGATAATAATTCTAATGAGTATTTTAAAAATAATATTTCTTCAAATAAAGAAGATTTGAAGAATGATACTCATACAAATAATAAAGATTTGAAAAGTGTTTATGATTTACCTAATGAAAATTTAAAAAATATTAATGAGCCTGAAGATTTGTTTTATGTTATATTTACTTCTGGTTCTACTGGTAGACCTAAGGGCGTAATGATGAAACATCAAGCTTTGTCAAATTTTGCAAATTATTGTAATAACTATGTTGAATACTTGAAGAAGCCTAAATACAGAGCTTTCTTGTCTATTACTACTGTTAGTTTCGACTTATTTGTGTATGAGGTTTTTATATCTTTACAAAAAGGTATTAAAATAATTTTAGCAAATGAAAATGAAAAAACTTCTCCAACATTACTAAACAAATTAATTGAAAAACATAATGTTACTATAATGCAGTCAACTCCTTCTGTTATACAAACTTTTATAAATAATATTTCAGAAATGCCTTTACTTAAAGATATTGAATATTTAACAATGGCTGGCGAACAACTTCCTATTAATCTAGTTCACGCTTTGCATAACTTGTCGAATAGTAACAATTCTATAAAAAACAAAAATGAAGATAAGAGAAACTTGTCGAATAATAGTAATTCTAAACTTACAATTTATAATGGTTATGGTCCTAGTGAAACTAACTATGTTACTTTATATAAAATGGATGATAACTTAATTACTATTGGAAAACCTTTTTATAATACACAAATGTATATCCTAAATAATAATCTTAAACCTATTCCTGTTGGGATGACTGGTGAAATATATATTGCAGGTGAAGGTGTTGCTCGTGGTTATATTCATAATGAAGAACTAACAAAAAAGAGTTTTATCAAAAACCCTTTTGCTAATAATTTTGCTACAAATAATGAAAACTCACTAGAAAATGATACAAATAATGTCGTAAAAAGTAATAAAAGATCTTCTAAAAATAATATTGATAAAACTAATTTAAAAATAGAAGAAAATAAATTTGATAACTCTATTATGTATAAAACTGGTGACCTTGGTACTTATCTACCTGATGGAAGAATTATATGTTCTGGTAGAGCTGACCATCAAGTTAAAATTAGAGGACAACGTGTTGAACTTGGAGAAATCGAAACACAAATTGATATATTACCTAATATTAAAACTTGTGTTGTTTGCAAAAAAGTTGATGAAGATTCTCATGAATTTTTATGTGCTTATTATACATCTGACGAAAAAATTGATATATCTATCATAAAAGGTCATTTGCAAGCACATCTACCTAGATATATGGTTCCTCAATATTACATACAATTACCTGTTTTACCATATACGCCTAATGGTAAAATTGACAGAAAAGCTTTGCCTATGCCAATTTTAGAACATATAGAAGAAAATATAGTCGCTCCTGAAACTGATACTGAGATTAAATTGCTAGAGTTATTTAAGGATATTACACATATTAACAATATTAGTACTAATGCTTCATTTTTTGACATTGGTGGAGACTCACTTTCAGCTATTAACTTATCTGCTAGAATTCAAAGTGAATTTAATGTACAATTATTTGTTAGAGATATTCTTGAAAAGCCAAGTATTAAGGAATTAGCTAACTTTATTGATACAGCTTTAGTTGAAAATAATAATGAAATTTTACATGAACCTGATTCTAATGAAAACACTTCTATTGATGCTGAAGATAGTGAACATTACAAAGATTTTTCTGGTAAAAATAGATATTCAAAACAGGTTATTAGTCCTGTCGAAAAATCTGATTACTATAAAGTTTCATCTGCTCAAAAAAGAATTTATTTTGCAAGTCAAATTGATAGTAATTCTATAGTTTATAATATTGCTGGTAGTGTCATTCTTGATGGAAAAATAGATGTTGAAAAATTAAAAAACGCCTTTACTACAGTAATTCAAAGACATGAAACTTTACGTACTTATTTTGAATTACATGATACAGAAGTTGTTCAAAAGATTGCCGATGATATTAATTTTAACTTAGAAGTAGAAAAAAGTACAGACTTTAAAAACTTAGATAATATACTTACTGATTTTGTTAAACCTTTTGACTTATCAAAAGCTCCTTTGTTTAGAGCAAAGTTGGTTAATTTTGATAATGATAAATCTGCTCTAGTTATAGATACTCATCATACTATTTGT
The DNA here is from genome assembly GCA_949746675.1 of uncultured Clostridia bacterium. GTDB lineage: Bacteria > Bacillota > Clostridia > TANB77 > CAG-508 > CAG-793. The sequence continues at coordinate 5,450 of CATKDT010000082.1, read as the reverse complement.
GATGGAACTTCAATTACTGTTTTTGTTGATGAACTTTGTAAATTATATAATGGTGTTACTCTTAAAGAGCTTGATATTACTTATAAAGACTTTGCAAATTATGAGCATAATCAGGTTGTCTCAGGTGCTTTAGAAGATGCTGAAAATTATTGGCTTGATAAATTTAAAGGCGAAATTCCTGTATTAAATATGCCTACTGTTTATCAACGTCCTGCTACTCAATCATTTGAAGGAAAAAAAGTATATTCTGAAATTAATTCAGATACAGTTTTAAAAATTAATTCTGCTGCAAGAGAATTACATATTACACCATATATGCTTATGCTTGGAGCATTTTATGTTTTACTTTCAAAATATACTTCACAAAATGATATTGTAGTTGGCTCTCCTGTTGTAGGTAGAGATGTTGCAAGTACTTACAATTTAATTGGTATGTTTATAAATACTTTAGCTTTACGTGAAAAAATTGATAATAGCCTTTCTTTTAAGTCATTTGTATTGTCTTTAAAAGATGATTTGTTAAATGCATATAAATATCAAACATATCCATTTGATATATTAGTAGATAAACTTGATATCAAAAGAGATTTAGCGCGTTCTCCATTATTTGATTTTATGTTTATTTATCAAAATAATGGCTTTAAGAAGTTTGATTTTGATGGAGTTTCATCAAAATACTATGTTCCAGATAATAATACTTCAAAATACGATTTAACTTTGGAAGCTATACCTGAAGATGGAAATATCAAACTTAATTTTGAATACTGTAGTCAATTATTTAATAAAGATTTTGTAAAAAGTTTTGCTAGTTATTATTTAAATATATTAAATAATATTTTAGATAATGTGGATATCCAAATATCAAACATATCTTTGATGTCAGATGAACAACAGAGTACATTGCTTGACAAATTAAATGATACTAGTTTGGATTACCCTAAAGATAAGTATATTATTGATTTATTTGAGGAACAAGCTCGTAAAACTCCTGATAGTATTGCTATTGTTTTTGGCAATGAATCTTATACTTATAGAGAGCTTGCAGATAAAGTAACTGCTTTAGCTAATCACATTAGGGAATTACCTATTTATAAAAAAATTGCTAAAGATGATGTTAAGGCTATTGGTATTATGCTTAATAGACGAGCTGAAGTTTTAATTTCAATGTTTGCTATTTTAAAGGCTGGTTGTGGTTACCTTCCTATTGACCCTACATATCCAGAAGAAAGAGTTTCATATATTATCGAAAATAGTGATATTAAACTTATTCTAACCGAAAAGAGTTTATCGACAAAATTCGTCAACCCTAGAAGTAAAACTACAAAATTTGATGGGTTTGCTATTGATACTGTTTTTGTTGATGATGAAAATAGCTATACTTATGATAAAAAAGATGTTTCGGATAGTAACGTAAATAACTCTACTTCAAAAACAAATGCATCTGTTGAAATAAATCAAACTCATAATGACTTGGCATATTTAATCTATACTTCTGGTTCAACTGGAAATCCTAAGGGTGTAATGATTAGACAAGATAATGTTGTTAACTTTATTTATGGAATGAGAAAAATACTTCCTTTAGAAAATAAAAGTATAGTTTCTATTACTACTATGTGCTTTGATATATTTGTGCTTGAAAGTTTGGTTCCTTTGTGTTCTGGACTTAAAGTTGTATTGGCTAGTAATGACGAGCAAAATAGCCCTATTCTTTTGAATGAACTTTGTAAGAAAAATAATGTTGATATAATTCAAACCACACCATCTAAATTTAATTTTTTAATCTCAGATGAGAGTAATTTGGATTATGTTAAAAATATGAAAGTTATTTTATTAGGTGGGGAGCCTTTCCCTTTAAACCTTTTAAATAAGCTTAAAAAACTCACTGATGCTAGAATTTTCAATATGTATGGTCCTACTGAAACTACTGTATGGTCTACTGTTAAGGAATTAACTGATGCTAAAAATATTACTATTGGAACTCCTATCGCTAATACTCAAGTTTATATTTTAGATAATGATTTAAATATACTACCTAAAAATGTACCTGGTAAGTTATTTATTGGTGGTGATGGTGTGACGGCAGGATACTTACATAGAGAAGAACTTACACTTGAAAAATTTGTCGATTTTAGAGGAAGTAAAATATATGACACTGGTGATTTAGCTAAAATTAATTCTACTGGAGAGCTTGAGTGCTTAGGTAGAACTGATTTTCAAGTTAAAGTTAGAGGCTTACGTATTGAACTTGGAGAAATTGAAAAGCAAATTTCAAGTTATCAAGGTGTTACAGATGCTGTTGTAGTTGTAAAAAATATTAATGATAGAGATGTTTTATGTGGGTATTTCGTATCGACTGGAAGAGTTTCTCTTTCACTCTTACGTAGTAAATTGTCGAAAAAACTTCCTACATATATGGTTCCTACATATTTCGTACAACTACAAAAATTTGAGCATACACCTAATGGCAAAATTGATAGAAAAAAATTGCCTGACCCTCAAATTACTAAAAAAGAATTAGTTTCTCCTAAAACAGCTTTACAAAGACGTATATTGTTAATTTGGAAGAATATTTTGTCTATTGACGAAATTAGTATTGATGATAATTTCTTTGAAATTGGTGGAGATTCACTTTGTGCTTTGAAACTTCAACTTGAGCTTATGAAGATCAATATTAATGTCGAATATGGAGATATTTTCAAGAATAATACGATTGAAAGTTTAGCTGAATTTGTTGAAAATATGGAAAATAAGAAGCCTGAAGGTCCTAAATATCATAGTATCAACTTCTTAAAGTCTAATATGGCTTTATGGAAAAATAGTGATAAATTTAATTTAAAACTAGAGCAGAAAGAAATCAAAAATGTTTTACTTATTGGAGCTACTGGATACTTAGGTATTCACGTTTTAGCTGAACTTTTGAAAATTGATAATATTAAAATTTATTGCTTAATTAGAAATGACCCTAGTACATCTGCTGAAAATAAACTAAAAAATAAATTTAAATATTATTTTGGCTCTGATTTAAGTAATTTGTTTGGAAGTCGAATTATTGTAGTTCCTGGCGAAATTACAGAGGAGTATTTTGGTCTTTCTGATAATATGTACAAAACTATTGCTTCAAGTGTATATACTGTTATAAACTGTGCTGCTCTTGTTAAACACTTTGGAAAGTATGAAGATTTTGAAAAGATTAATGTTACTGGTGTTAAAAATATTGTGACATTTTGTGAGAAATATGGTAAAACTCTTTTCCATACTTCTACAATTAGTGTCGCTGGAGCGGGTTTGATGAACTTAGCTTCTGGATTTAACCCTACTAAGAAGATTTATTATGGCGAAAATAGGTTGTATGTTAAGCAGTCTTTGAATAATGTTTATATTCGTAGTAAATTTGAGGCTGAAAAATTTATACTGGAGGAGTTGGCAAATAAAAAACTTAGAGGTATAATATTAAGGATAGGAAATGTTACTAACAGATTTGTTGATGGTAAATTCCAGGAAAATGCTAGTGAAAATGCCTTTCATAATAGACTTAAGGCTTTTACGTATTTGAAAATGATACCTAAGTCGGTTTATGATGGCTATGTCGAATTTAGTCCTGTTGACTCGATTGCTCAATCGATTATACAGACTATGAAGTTTTATACCCCTCCTATGTCAGTTTTACATTTATTTAATTCTAAACATTTGTATATTAAGAACTTGCTTGTTATGTTAAAGGATTTAGGGGTTAAAATTGATGTTGTAGATGATGATGTTTTTAAGGATAGTTTAAAGAATATATTATTTAATTCACCAAATTACGACAAAGTTAGTGTTTTACTTAATGACATTGATAATGATTTCAATTTACTATATAAAACGAATTTGATTATTACTAATAAGTTTACTTTAAAGTTCTTGAACATAGCAGGTTTCGATTGGCCTGAAATTACAAAAGATTACATAAAAAAGATTTTTGATAATTTATAAAATATATTATAAAGTAATTTAAAAGAATGTAACTTTACAAACATTTACTTTATATTAATAAAATTTTTTATTGTTTGAGAATTGTCTAAATCTAAAAATATATTTAAAGGGGGATACAAATGAAAAATCTTGGCTCATTGGTTATGTTATTAATTTCAGTATTTGTAGAATTAGTTGTATTATCATATGTAAAAAAACATTCTTACGAAAGTAATAGAAGATTAATACAAGGCTTCATGCGTTCTATTCTTTGTATGGTTGGTTGGTCCTTTGGACTAATTCTTCAAATACTGGTTATTAACCTATTTTCTGACGAATATGCAAGGTTTATTGATTATATATTTGTTTACCCCTTTATTGCATTTGTGCCAGTTGTATTATTTTTCTTTATATCTACTATTAAAGATAAGAATTTTAAATTTAAGCCAATACATATTTTACTATTAATAATTCCAATTATAGATATAATTGTAATAGCTACTAATGATTACCATCATTTATTTTACGAGTTTTACTCAACTGATATTTCAGTTGCGCAGTTTGGCCCTTACTACACTTATGTGTACTTAATATTTAATTATGGATTGCTTGCTTATGATATAATCTTATTTTTAAAGTCATCAATCAAAAGTACTTCTGTATTTTCGGTGCAAACTTTACTTATTTTTACTGGTATTATGATTCCTTTATCAGTTAACTTTGTAGGTATGATAAATGTAATTCCAATTAGTATTTATGCTACCCCTATTTCATTTTCTATTTCTATAATAATTTGGGGAATTGCAATATTTAAGTATGACTTTTTGAATATTTCTCCTATTGCTTTACGTAATATTGTTAATCAAATGTCTGATGCATACTTGGTTTTAAATATTGATTATGTAATATCTGATTGTAATTATGCTTTTGAAAAGGTATTTAAAACACAGAAAAAAAACCTAATTGGTCAAAATTTTTACTCTTTAAAATTTAAGGATAAACTTGTTTTATTAAAAGGTAATATAGGGAATTATCTGGAGGAAGTTCAGACTAGTGGTAAGATCTATCAGGTAGATGCGTATCTTGTAGATAAATCTAAGTACTTTAATATCGAAATTAGTAGTCTTGTTTCTGATTATAAGTGTGTTGGTATATTAATTTTATTTAAAGATACTACTCAACATATTAAGGATATGGAAACTATTAAAAATAATCAAAATATACTTATGGAGCGTGAGCGTTTGGCGACTTTAGGTCAGATGATTGGTGGTATTGCTCATAACTTAAAAACACCTATTATGTCGATTGCTGGTGCTATGGAAGGTTTGCAAGATTTAGTTACTGAATATGATGAGTCTATTGATGATAGTGAGGTTACTAAAGATGACCATCATCAGATTGCTAGTGAAATGAAGGAATGGATTGCTAAAGTTAATTCATATGATTCTTATATGTCAGATGTTATTACTGCTGTTAAAGGGCAAACTGTTAGTTTTAAT
>CATKDT010000081.1 GCA_949746675.1 uncultured Clostridia bacterium | reverse complement strand
TATATGTAATGGTGTTGTATTAAATCCTGATGTACTTTTTGAAGAAATTAATTTATTATCAAAATATGTCGAAATAACTCCTGATAATTTGATTGTTTCAAATTGCGCTCATATTATAATGCCATATCACATTGAATTAGATGCTATATATGAAGGACGTAGAGGTAAAAATAAGATTGGTACTACTAAACGAGGCATTGGACCTTGTTATTCTGATAAAGCTAATAGAATTGGCATAAGAATGCAAGATGTTTTTAGAAGTGAAGATAATTTAAAACAATTACTTAAAATCGCTCTTGATTTTCATGAAAATGCACTTAAAGAAGAAAATATTCATTACACACTTGACGAATTATATTCATACTGTATGAAAATTAAAGAAAACTTAGGAAAATATATTAAAAATGCTAATATGTATATCTCAAAAGCACTTGAAAATGATCAAAAGATTGTCATTGAAGGTGCTCAAGCTGATAGGCTTGACTTAGAGGTTGGAGATTACCCAAATTGTACAAGTTCTTATTGTAATGCATCTGGCACTATATCAGCAGCTGGAATTGGACCTAAGTACGTAGATAAAGTTATTGGTGTCATGAAGGGTTATTGCTCACGTGTTGGTAATGGTCCATTTCCTACTGAACTTTTAGATGCTGATGGTGATGTAATTCGTGAAATGGGACATGAATATGGAACAACTACTGAAAGACCTAGAAGATGTGGATGGCTAGATTTAGTTATTTTGAATAAGTCTAGAGGATATACTGGTCTTTGCTTAAATCACCTTGATACAATTGGCCTTATAGGTGAAAAGCTCGGATACATTAAAGTTTGTACTTCATATAATTACAATAATAAAAATATTAATTTTTATCCAGAGGATATCGAAGTTACTGGAAAAGTTCCTACTCCTAATTATAAAATATTTGAGGGTGGATGGACTATTCCAAAAGATTGCAAGACTTTTGAAGACTTACCAGCTAAAGCTCAAGAGTATATAAACTTTATTGAAGAAATTACTAATATCCCAGTTTCATATATTGGAATTGGACCACATAATGAAGATACAATAGTACGTTAAAATTACTTATATTAAGAATTATCCTCTGCAATTTTCAAAGGAAATTGCAGAGGCAATTAGTAAATATATATGATGAAAGGAATAATTCATGAAAATTAAGAATGCTGAGTTTATCATTTCAGCTGTAAGTCCTAAACAATACCCTACCGATAATTTACCTCAAGTTGTACTTGTTGGGAAATCGAATGTTGGGAAATCTTCATTTATTAATACAATGCTTAATAGAAAAAAACTTGCTAAAACAAGTAGTCAGCCTGGAAAAACACGTTTAATTAATTTTTATAAAATCTATGAAGAAACTAAAAACTTTTATTTTGTTGACTTACCTGGTTATGGTTATAGTAAAATGTCAAAAGAGCAACAAATTCAGGTTGGAAATTTTATAGAAGAATACTTACAAAAATGTAAAGACATCTGCTTAGTTGTATTTTTGATTGATATTAGACATTTTCCTACTGCTGATGATAAATTAATGTATGATTACATAATAAAACAAAATTTGCCTTGTATTGTAATTGCAAATAAGGCTGATAAAATTGCTGTTACAAAGGTTGATGCTCAAGTTTTAGAATTACAAAATATATTAAATCCTTTAAATGATTTGACTTTCCTCCCTTTTTCAACTGAAAGAAAAATTTATACTGACAATGCTTTAGATACTATTGAAAAATACTTGTAAATTGTATATAAAAAAGTATTAGTTTACAGAGGAAGTACAATTATGAAAAGTCATGAATGCTAAATTTTTATAACTATTGACAAAATCTTAATTATGATATAAATTTTATATATAAATAAAATTTAAGATATGTATTTTAAAAAGAAAGAATATGTATTAAACATATTTTGTGGGGCTTTAAACAAATGAAAGAAAAAAATGAATCAGGAATAACTTTATTAGTTTTAGTAGT
>CATKDT010000080.1 GCA_949746675.1 uncultured Clostridia bacterium | reverse complement strand
TCTTGAATTTAAAAGTAAATTCCATTAGTGGCTTAATCGGAATTTAGTTTTGGATTTTTTTATAGTATAATTATATTAATACTTTACTTGGATACAAGGAGGTATTAATTATGGAATATACAAATCAAAAACACTTGACACTTGAAGATAGAAATTATATAGAACAAGCCTTAAATCAAAATATGACTTTTAAGGAAATCGGTAAATTTCTATCTAAGGATCCTACTACTATCGCTAAAGAAATTAAGAAACATAGGATAAGAAAGGAACCTAGTACCTTTAATGGTGCAATCAATGTATGTATCCACCGCTTTTCATGTAGAAGAAGAAATGTATGTGGAAGAAATTGCAGAGGTATTTGTTCTAAGTATTGTTCTAGATGTAATTCTTACTGCTCTGACTTTGAAGAAGATGTTTGTAACTCTATTAAACAAGCTCCTTATGTATGTAATTCTTGTAATTCAAAGAATGCTTGCAGATTGATAAAATACTATTATCGTGCTCTTCCCTCTTACAATCAATACAAAGATACTTTATCTGTTTCAAGGCAAGGTATCAATCTATCTAGCGAAGAACTTTGCGAACTAGATAACATTGTTTCTCCATTAATCAAACAAGGACAAACAATCTCTCATATTTATCAAAACCAAAAATTAAAATGTTCTAGATCTTCTTTATACAACTATATTGATCAAAGTCTATTATCAGCAAAGAATATTGATCTTCCAAGAAGAGTTAGATATGCTAAGAGAAAGTCTAAGAGAACTCCACCAAAGGATACTTCTATTCGTAAAGGTAGAACTTACGAAGATTTTGAAAAATACTTGATTGAAAATCCTGATACTCAAGTTGTGGAAATGGATACAGTTGAAGGTAAAAAAGGTGGCAAAGTTCTTCTTACTATGCTTTTTAGAAGCTCAAAATTAATGTTAGCATTTCTTTTAAATGACAAAACATCTAATTGTGTACTAAAAGTTTTTAATTGGTTAGAAGCAATCTTTGGAAATGAATTATTTGAAAAGACTTTTCAAGTTATCTTAACAGACAACGGAAGTGAATTTTCAAATCCTCTAAGTTTAGAGTTTAACAGTGAAGGAATTGGAAGAACAAGAATATTTTTCTGTAATCCAGGTGCTTCTTACCAAAAAGGTGCTATTGAAAAAAATCATGAATTTATTCGCTATATTATACCTAAAGGTACTTGTATGGACAACCTTACTCAACAAGATATCAATTTAATGATAAATCATATTAATAGCCTAACTAGACCTAGCTTGAACAATGCCACACCATATGAGTTAGCACAAATACTTTTAGATAAAGAAGTATTAAAAAAATTGAACCTCAAAAAGGTTCCCGCCAACGAGGTTCAACTCAACAAAAATTTGCTAAAGAAAAATTAATCTGAATTAAATTTTACATAGTATCCAAGTAAAGTTTTAATTAAAAATGCAAACCAACACGAGTGGAATTTACTAAAAAAATTTTAAAGCTAGTCGTGCATTTAGTGTGCAAATTTTTAAAATTTTTCTTTAATTTATATTTATTTTAACATATTTTTATGCAAAAATGCAATTAAAAAAGAGAAAAATTCGCCTATTTAACGGACTTTTCTCTTGTACTAGTAAATTCAGTCAAATGTGGAATT
>CATKDT010000079.1 GCA_949746675.1 uncultured Clostridia bacterium | reverse complement strand
TTTTGCAAAGATTACTATTCCTGTAGTATTTTTGTCAAGTCTGTTTACTATTCTAATTTTTTTATGAATGTTATGTGTATCAAAATAATATTTCACACCATTTGATAGGCTGTTTTCAAAACATTCCATACATGGGTGCACTGGAACAAATGGCTGTTTGTTTACTATTAACAGCCATTCATCTTCATATAATATGTCTATTTTAATATTAGGATTTGGTATAATATTTTCACATGTTTCATTAAAATCTAAATCAACTTCAACTATATCATTTTCTTGTATGTCTTGATAACTTTTTGCATGCTTTCCATTTACAAATATTTTGTCTTTTTTTATTTTTTTGTATAGTCTTTCTGAAATTGATAGGTCTTCACGTAGTACTTGCTTTATAGTTTTATTTTCTTTTACAATATATTTTAGCTTCATAATTTTCTCGTTTATTTAAGATATTTTTACTATATCTTCTATCTTTCCTATGCTCCATAATGGAATATTTATAATCCAATCATCTTTTCTGTAATCTGACATTGAAGTTCTTACATTTATTTTGGTCTTATATTTTTCTACAAAAGATTTTAGACTTTTAGATTGTAAATTTTCAGTTGATTTTACTTCTATTGGAATATTATTTTTTCCAATCTGTGTTATAATATCTATTTCTGCTTTTCCTGTGTCAGATGACCAGTAAAATATATCAAGTTTAGTGCATTGTTTTAATTGACATATTACATATTGTTCTGTTAAGCTTCCTTTAAATTCATTAAATATAGTATTTCCTTCTAGTAATGTTATTGCATCAACACCTGCCATCGCTGTTAATAATCCAACATCTAGCAAATATAATTTGAATGCACTAAAATCCTGATATGCTGATAATGGTACTTTACAATTATTTACCCTACTTATTTGGTATATTAGACCACAATCTATAAGCCATGATAGTGCTATCTCATATTCTCTTGCACGTGCGCCCTCTCTTATTAATCCATATATAAATTTTTTATTTTCTTTTGCTAACTGAGTTGGTATGTTGTTCCATAATTGTCTAATTCTTGGTACAATATTAGGTGGTGCATGTTTTGAAAAATCTTGTTCATATGCATATAGTAATTTTTTTTGTAGCTCTCTAACTTCCACTAAATCTTTATTTTGTACATAAGATTCAACAACTTCTGGCATTCCTCCTATATAATAATATAATTTTAATAGTCTTTTAATTTTTTCATTAAATACCCAAATTAAATCAAGTTCATTATTTTTTAGCAGTTTTGCTAATTGTTCTTCTCCTATTGCTTCAACAAATTCAAAAAAGCTTAATGGCATTAAGTCCATAAAATCTACTTTTCCCACAGGAAAAGATGTTCCCTGGTGCATTGCTACTCCTAAAAGTGAGCCAGCTGAGATTATATGGTATTGATTAGCATTTTCATAAAAATATTTTAGTGCTTTTAATGCCTCTGGGTTTTCTTGTATTTCATCTAATATAATAAGTGTTTTTTCTTGTTCTATATTAACACCAGATTCTATCTTTAAACCTTCTATTATTTTTTCTAAATCAAAATCTTTTTCAAAAAGTATGTTCATTCTTGTGTTTCCATCAAAGTTTATATATGCAATATTATCATAATACTTTTCTCCAAATTCTTTCATTATCCAAGTCTTTCCAACCTGCCTTGCTCCCCTAATTATTAATGGTTTTCTATTATTTGAGTTTTTCCATTTTTCTAATTCTACTATTTTATCTCTATACATATTCACTCCTTATATTGGAATTATATCATATATTTTCACATAATTCAACCCACTTTTGAGACTGCTTTCACATTTTCGTCACGACTTTTTGTATAAACTCACACATTTTGGTCGGGACTTTTGCTAATTGATGATTTTTGCCACTTTTTGTATGGTTTTTTGACTCGTTTTTGCCACTTATTGCAGTTTTCATTTTAAAATTAAAAAACAGGATGCACTCTAAAATATTTTTTCTAGAATCCATCTTGTTTTTATTGACTGCTCGAAAGATTTCATACTTATTAAGTTAGATATTATTGTCATTATAATTTTTAATATATTATTTGAATCTTTTTCTATTATTCTATGGTTGCTCTTATTACATAAGGATTTTCTTTTGTTCCTGATCCGACCAACAATCCATACAGCTTTGTCAACGCTAAACACTCCTGATATATTTTGTTCACACTCGTATGTATGTCTTGTATCTGTAGTTATATTAGTTATCGAATAGCTTCCATCTGCCCCTATTGAAAAGACTGATATTGCTGTTCCATTTTCTATTCAAGCAAGGCGGTTTTTCAATATCTACACCATACTATTCCAAAGCAAATTGAATTAGAACTTGTAGGATTAAATTTGAATGTAGATTTATAACTTTTGAATTTATATTATAAACTAAGAGATTAAGCTAGTTAAACTATTTAAAAATTATTCATATAGTCATTTATGTATTTTATAGTTTCATCATAATTCCCTTTATTAATCTTATATTGAGATATATCTTTCAATTTTATATCATCATCAGTTACATTATTTATTGAATACGTATATTCGACTAAAGATGTAATTTCTCCTTTGTAGTTAAAATCTTCATATTTCAATAAAAGATTATCTTTTTTATTAAAATATAAACATTGATAAATGAAGCTTCCTTCTTTTCTTTTTATAACATAACAAGGAATATTATTATATTCTACATCTTCAATAATGCAATTTCCTAAATTTATAGGTTTTAATTTAGTTAAATCTTCTAATAATGTATTTAAATTCCATTTAAAAATATTACTTTTAATAGTCATATCTGGAAAATATCCAGAAGCCATTACTGATTTAGGTTCTTCGTAAAAATCAATACAATAAGTATTTTTTCCATCATCTATCATATATGTTAAGGTACTACCTTTTATATAATCTTTTAAGTATTTATTAGTTAGTTTAGCCTTTCCACTCTTGTAATAATAAGTCGCATATGTATTTTCTGTCTTGATAGAAAATATAAAATTATTGGATAATTCAAATTTTTTAGTATTTTCATAAGATTTACTTAATAAATTATATATAGCTAATCCATTTTTATATTCTTTATAATACTTAATTCCTACAAAAGCTAAAGAACTAATAAAAACAAAAATAAGTAACCCAATAATAAATTTTAAAATAAACATTCGTCTATTAATTTTCTTTAACACTTTAATTTCTTTTTGTTCAACAACATTATTATTTTCTTCTTTTACATTATTAATCATATCATCTAATATAGACTTACAGTCACTACACTCTTTTAAATGATTATCTACAAAACTTTTAGTCTTATCACTTATCTCCTCATTAATATAGCTTGGAAATATATCTCTAAAAATATCACAATCAATTTTCATACTCTTTCATAGCCTCCTTTATTTTTATTTTTCCTCTATAAAAAGCAAGTCGTGTCCCCCCCTCTGTCTTATTTATTATTTTACTAATTTCGCTAAATGTCAAGTTATACTCTAATCTGTAATGAAATATATCTTTAATAACTGGATTAAAACTATCAATAATTTTATATACTTTCTCTATTTCCAATTGACTTTCAATATCATTATAAAGAGTATCAATTTCCATTAAGTCTAGTAACTTATTATCATTTAATGATATATCTTCCTTATATTTTCTTTTATAATCAATCAGTGTATTTTTGGCAATAGTGTATAGCCACGTACTAAAATTATATTTGCTATTAAATTTGTTAATAGATTTCATTGCTTTATAAAAAGTTTCTTGTGTAAGTTCTTCAGCAATAGTGCTATCTTTACAAAGCTTGTATAGATAATTATAAACAAGTTTTGAGTATTCTTTGTAGAGCTCTTCCAATGTTTACCTCCTAAAAACAATATCTGTTACTATTTATACCTTATATTATTTAATACGAAAAATCAATATAAAACGTTTCATAATTTTCTAAAAAAAAGATGACTTTTCAAAATAATGATGCTATTATAGGTATCGACAATTTGGTAACAACTGGTCGACACGTGGAAGCTGCAACCTGTTGGTGACGCCAATACCGATGCGGAATTCAATCTTACACTGCGCCACCAAGAAACTAGCTTAGTCCTCTATAAGACAATGCTGTGTGATACGAGTGCCAAAGAGTATTACATTGGTTGGCATGAAGACAATAAGCTGCCGGCAGGGAATTGGCAAGCTACTGTCAGTGGCACAGGAGCGTTCTCTGGGACCTACAACTGTGGGATTCAATTTTATGCCCACTAACTAATGTGCCTATTCCCCAGCAATCGAGCATCAACTCATTGACAATTAGCAAAATCTGAATCTATAACTGCCTTTCAGTTTCGAAACAGGGTCCCCGACAACAATATCGGGGGCTCTGTATATTTATTTATATTGTGTATGTTACTGCTTATACTTTAGGCTGTCGTAGCCCATTATTCATATATCATCAAATAAATATAGCCTTTCAACACACTGATTACTTGATTTCATTCTATTGTATAAACTTTTTTATTCTCCACATCTTTTCTGTCAAACTTTAAACTAAAGTCTTCCATTAAAATCTCTTCCTTTCATTTTTGACCTATTTAAAAATTTTTATTTTATTATGAATAAATATAATTCAAAAGCAAATGTATGTGACTCAATAATCTATAATGCAAGAGCAGAATGTAAAGTTCTAATATTACATTTGACAAATTTGAAAATATCTTAAATATATAAATACTTCCCTTCCTGTTATACTTACAATTAAATTACAAAAAATACATAGTTTATTGATTTGTAACTATGTATTTATATATTTAATTTATAAATTAGAAATCTCTTGAATTACATTTTTATATTGCATGTAAAAGATATTTTTATTATTAAGTGCTACAGTATTTTCAAGATTTTTTATCATTGTATATATTTTTTCAAGATTATTCTTTTCTTTTTCATTCTTTGCCGAATTTACTATTTTTTCAAATTTTTCTTCTGCTGATTTTATGCTAGATGTTATTTCAATCCATTTATTGCTATTTGCTAGTGAATATGCATTTAAAAGTTCCATTTTTGTACTATATAGATTAGTAGTATAATCATCAGTTGATAGTATTTCCATGTATGACGGAATTTGAGAATATAGATTATAAAGATTTATTAAACAACTATTCTTGTCTTTATTTAATATTGATTGAGCTATCCCATTTAAATGAATATTATTGTTTTCTAAACGCTCATTGTCTATTCCAGCTTTTTTTAAATCAAGCTGTGTGGTTGGCCATGTAGATACTAGATTTTCATATATATTAGTTATTGTGTCCCAATTAGTTTCTTGTCCATCACTTTCAGTTAAAGAGTTAACTAAAGTTAGATCAGTTTCCTTTTTATTTGTTCCATTTGAATTGCCAGATGAGCTTTCACTACTACTTCCTCCTCCATTACTAGAGGATTTATTTTCTGAACTACTAGATGAACCACCACTTGATGACTGTCCTCCATTACTACTTGAAGAGCTTTCTCCAGAACTTTCTTCACTAGATGATTGATCAGCATTACCACTTTCACTTTGTTCTGGATTTCCGCCACTAGTTCCTTGATCAATATTGCTGCTGTTAGGACTATCCTTACCATTATTTATAATTTTAGTATATACTTTATATCTGGTAACATTTATATTATTAAGTTTATTCATTGCATCAATTATGTTATAATCAATAAAACTTAGTTCATCCGTTATTTTTGATAAAAGTAATTCTTTGTCTTCTTTTTCTTTTCCATTTACAACTTTCATAGATACTAGTGTTATTGCTAGTACAACAAATATTATTGATAAAACAATTGTTGCAATTTTAAAAAAATTCTTTTTCATGAAATAATTTCCTCTCTACTCTAAATATGTATAAAGTTCATGAGGACACCTTAATAATTATTTTTAAACTAAAAAAATTCCTCATAATAACTATTATAATTATTATGAGGCAAAATGCCAAATTTTATTCATTTATTTGTAAATCTGTAAGCCGGGTTCTGTCGTGAATAGTCATTTATCTAGTACATATATTGCTATATGCATCTTGCCACCAAATTAAGGAGATGACGAGCAGTCTTAGCCTCCTAGTCTCGGTGTTGCTCCAGATGGGGTTTACACGGCTAGAAATATCACTATTTCTACGGTGAGCTCTTACCTCGCCTTTTCATCCTTACAAAATTAACACTTGTGTTAATTTTGCGGTTATTTTCTGTTGCACTTTCCCTAAGGTTACCCTCGCTTGACGTTATCAAGCATCTTTGCTCTATGGAGCCCGGACTTTCCTCGTACGCATTCTTTCGAATTTGCTATACGCGACTATTTAATTTACAATATTTATTTTACACCATTTTCCTAAAAAAATCAAGATCTTAGTGTTATAATTCATTTTTTATTCAAACTTAAGTTCCCTTGTCATTAACTGTTTTCCAGCTTCAATTGGTGTTAGTCCATTGAATAATACATCATATACTGCATTTACTATTGGCATATCAATATCATATTTATTAGATAGCTTTTTAGCAATTTGAATATTATCAACACTTTCGATTGTCATTCCAATCTCTTTTCTAGCTTCTTCAATAGATAGTCCTCTTCCTATAAGTCTTCCAGCTCTTCTATTTCTGCTTTCATCACTTGAGCAGGTTAAGATTAAGTCTCCAAGTCCTGATAATCCATAAAATGTTTCAATATTTCCACCCATTTTAACTCCAAGACGAGCAATCTCAGCTAAACCTCTAGTAATTAAAGCTGATTGTGCGTTTGTTCCTAAATCTAATTCTGTACATATTCCAGCACAAAAAGCAATTATATTTTTAAGTGCTCCGCCAACCTCAACTCCTATAACATCACGTGACTTGTAAATTCTCATATATTCATTTGATAAAAGAGTAGAAACTTCTTCAAGTATTTCATCATCTTTAGATGCCAATATTACTGCTGTTGGAATTTTCTTTATAACTTCTGTTGCATAACTTGGACCTGAAAGTGCTCCAACTCTAGCAGTTGGCAATTCTTCTTTTATTACTGTATCAAGTGTTGACAAGGTAGCATCTTCAAATCCCTTTGAGCAGATAATTATTGGTTTATTTCCTACAAAATCTTTGTAAGTTTTAAATGTATCTCTTGTAAACTTTGACGGTGTTACATGAAATATTATATCACTATCGTTAACTATATATTCTATATCACATGAACATAACATAGTTGGATTTAATTTTACATCTGGCATAAATGGTGATTTATGTTCTTCATTTATCATATCTCTTTCTTTTTCAGAGAAAGACCATATACGAACATCACATCCTGTATCTGCCAAATGATTACCTATGGCAACTCCCCAACTTCCACTTCCTATTATGGCAATTTTATTCATTACTCCTCCTTACTAATTCTTTCCAAAATTATTAATGTTTAAATGATAACTTATTCTCACTACCATTCATAATTCTTTTAATATTTGTTCTATGATTAAATATTACAGCAACTGCCATAATTATTCCAAATATTACATAACTAAGTTTTGTACCTTCTCCACCAGCTATAAATGTTTCACTCATAAATAGGCATAATACTGGAAACAATATAGCAGCTGCAATTGATCCTAGTGACACCATTCTTGATAAAGCCATACATACTAAAGCAAATATTAAACAAGTAAGTCCAATTTTCCAGTTAATAATTAATAAAACTCCAAGTGAAGTTGCAACTCCTTTTCCTCCTCTAAATCCAAAAAATGCTGGAAATGTATGTCCTATTACAACAAATATCCCTGCAGCTTCAACTAAATAAGCTTTTGTACTTTCATCTGCTTTAGTTAATGCTCCAATAAGTAAACCAAATGATATTGCAACAACACCCTTTAAAATATCACAAACTAATGTAAGTACTGCAATTTTAACACCTGCTGTCCTTAGTACATTTGTGCTTCCTGCATTCTTGCTTCCCTTTTCTCTAACATCAAATCCTTTAAATTTTTTTGTAAAAATTACTGAAAAACTTATACTACCAATTAAATATGCAACTAATGCTACTAAAACTATACTTATCATTTTTTCCTCCTTTATTAATCTTCATTATCATTACGTTCTCTAACTAATACTCTTATTGGTGTTCCTTCAAAATTGAATTCTTGGCGTAATTTATTTACTAGATATCTTTCATATGAAAAGTGAAATAATTTTTTACTATTTACAAATACCACAAATGTTGGCGGTTTTGTACTTACTTGTGTCATATAGAATATTTTTAATCTACGCCCCTTATCTGTTGGTGGTTGTACCATTGATACAGCCTCTGCAAGTAGTTCATTTAAAGTTGAGGTTGATATACGAATTGAATTATTCTCATTTACTGTATTTATTAAGTTAAATATTTTCTCTACTCGTTGACCAGTTTTTGCTGATATAAATAATATGGGTGCATATCGCAAATATGCAAGCTTAGTATAAACTTCATTTTTATAATTCTCTAAAGTACCATTTTCTTTTTCAATTTCATCCCATTTATTTATTACAATTATTATGCCTTTTCCAGCTTCATGCGCTTCTCCTGCAATCTTGGTATCTTGCTCAGTAACTCCCTCTTTTGCATCAATCATAAGTAAGCAAACGTCACTTCTTTCAATAGCTAAACTTGTACGAAGAATACTATATTTTTCAATCTTTTCTTCTATCTTGCTATGGCGTCTAAGTCCAGCTGTATCTATAAATACATATTTACCAAACTCGTTTTCATACTTTGAATCTATTGCGTCTCTTGTTGTCCCAGCAATATCACTAACAATTAATCTATCTTCTCCAAGAATTTTATTTATTAGTGAAGACTTTCCTACATTAGGTTTCCCAATTACTGCAACTTTAACATATTCTTCATTGTCTTCTTCGCAATTATCTGGTAATTTTTCATAAATTACATCTAGTAAGTCTCCTATTCCCTTACAGTTTGCTGATGATATTGGTTGTGGCTCTCCTATACCTAAATTATAAAACTCATATATATCATTTTGAAATTTTTGAAAGTCATCTACTTTATTACAAACAAGCACTACTTCTTTCTTTGCCTTTTTTAACATTAACGCAATATCTATATCAGTGCTAGTAATTCCTGTTTTGACGTCTGTCATAAATAATATAATATCAGCCATTTCTATTGCAAGTTCAGCTTGAACTTTCATTTGTTTTGCAATTACATCTTCGCTCTTTTCTTCAATACCACCTGTGTCAATTAATGTAAAATGTTTTCCTCTCCAGTTGCTTTCACCATATATTCTGTCTCTTGTAACACCTGGTGTATCTTCCACTATTGCTCTTCTTTCTCCAATCAAATAATTGAAAAATGTTGATTTGCCAACGTTCGGCTTTCCAATTATTGCAACTACTGGTTTCATTAGCTTTTCCTTTCTAAATCCTCTTCTAAATTATTTCTTTTATTATAAAACACAATTCCTATTAATCCCATTATTCCTACTAAAGAGATTATATATCCAATTTTTTCAAATATTGTTCCTTCATATTTTACTTCAAGTATTCCTGATGTGTCAACCTTAACTGCAAGCATTCCATTTTCTGATTCATAATTTTCTATTTTCTCACCATTTAAAATTGTTGTATATCCTAAGTAGTATAGATATGGTAATTCTAGTTCTACATTTCCTATAACTTCAATTTCCATTTTGTCATATAGTTTATCTTTATTTTCGTTTTTTATTGTTGCATTTCCTGAATTAATATATGTTCTGTCTTCTCTTTCCATTATCCAATCACGCACATTATATGCTTTTATAGGCATATAGTCTCTATTAATATTATATACACCTATCCTATCATACTTTTCAACTGTATCTTCTATCCTTTCTCTTTCATAAGGCTGTTTTATAAATTTATTTGAAATTTGAAATAGAGCACTTATAAATATTATCATAACTACAAATACTATATTCCTAGTCTTAATTTTCGATAGACTTTCAGTCAATACATGTGCATTAATGCCACAAACAATTGAAATAAATAGTATAAAGAATCCTTGTGTCCTCCAAGCAAATTGTATTATTGTTAAGAAGTGCGGCATACTTTTCCATGGAAATAATTTTGTACACATTATTAATGATAATATACTTAAAGCAATACTTATATTATATATTCTTTTATACTTTTTATCTACTTTTTTATATGTAATTAATGTTATTAGCAATAAAAAAATAATTGGTATTCCAAATGAAAAGTCCATTTTTCCTGGTGGAGCTGGTATTAGTTTAAACCATTCTGCTGGTGAATTCGTGTTTTCCCATACGTCTTCTTTAGTTGCGTGCATAGATTTTGCATTGAATACTGCATATTCTGCATCTAGTTTATGTTCTATTAATGGAATTGTATATACTGATGTTATTGCTAATATTAATAGTAAACTTATTAATAGCTCTTTCCAAAAGAATATATTTTTTATTTTTTTAACATTAAATAATAAAAAGATTACTACAAATATTGCTGTATATATCGTTGTAATTGTATGTGTAAATATTAGAAGTGAAGTTCCTAATATTAGTATGATACTTCCTTTTCTATTTTTATTCATTAAATAATATAATCCATTAAATACCAGTGGAATAAATATAAATGCTACATATTCTCCTAATGCACATCTTTCATACTATATTTGTAATTTTGTATGGTGCTGACATATAAATAAGTGCTGAAACTAGTCCTATCGTTTTGTTTTTCGTTAAATTATGTACAAACCAATACATGGTTATTCCTGAGAATATAACACTTAATAAAGCAAAAATTTTTATAGATAAATCTATTGAATTTGTAAAATACGAAATTAATATTGGAATATAAGTTGTAAATATTCCATAAAAAATATTAATTCCATATCCAAATCCATTCATATGTTTATAGTTAATTAATGGTGGAAATACACCATCAGCTATACATTCTTTGACACTTACTATTCTAAAAGCATGTAAAAAATATTCACCGGTTCTTGCTATATTTAATGTGAAAAGTGGAAAGCAAATAATTATTCCAAGCAATATAATTACAATATAAGGAGTGTATTTGTTATCTCTTACTTTTTTTAACATTTTTCCTCCGTGTTTTAATTATAT
This sequence comes from uncultured Clostridia bacterium, assembly GCA_949746675.1. Lineage (GTDB taxonomy): Bacteria > Bacillota > Clostridia > TANB77 > CAG-508 > CAG-793. Next base: position 5,765 of record CATKDT010000079.1, on the reverse strand, counting down.
TATCTTTACATTATATTTTGTGTTAAAGTGATATTTGTTTCTTGAAAATATTTTACAGTATCTTCTATCTCATTTCTTAATGATTCTCTTTTTACTAATTTTGATGTTATACTCCACAAACATGCAATTATTAGTATAAACAAAAGAACCTTTTTCCATATCTTTCCTAACATAATATTTCTCCTTTTATAACTTCAATTATAGTTAATTTATGCTTAAATGTCAATCCTTTATATAAAAACTACCAAGAATAAATTTCTTAGTAGTTTCTAATCTCACATTTATATTTTTTCAAGTTTAATGTTTACATTTTCTTTATTTAATGTAAATTCTGTATAATCTAATTGTTTTTCATTATATATGATTTCTTTAGCAAGTGTTTCATGTTTGATAAAATCTTCGTTTTTCTTAACAATATCAATAATCTTATCATTATCAGCAATGTAAATTTTGATATTATCCATTACCTCATATCCATTTTCTTTTCTAGTTGTTTGGATTTTTGATAATATCTCACGAACAAATCCTTCTTCAATAAGCTCTGGTGTTAAATGTGTATCAAGTACAACACCTATCTCTCCCTCTCCAGCAAATGTAAATCCTTCTTTTCCTTGCATTGTAATTAATAAATTGCTTCCATCTAAAGTAATCTCAGTATCATCAACAAATATTATTTCATACTTTCCTGATTTTACAATATTCGCTAAATCAACTTGTGATTTCTTTGCAATTTCTTCTTTAATCTTAGGAATTAACTTACCATATTCTTTTCCTAGTACTGGTAGATTTGGCTTAATTTCAAAGTTTACAAATTTGCTCATATCTGCACCCAGAACTATGTTTTTAATATTAAGCTCTTCTTTTATAATGTTTTCATAATAGTCTGGTAAAGTATCTACTGATATTAACATCTCTGAAAGTGGTTGTCTGTTCTTAATGTTTGATGTGTTTCTAGCATTTCTTCCAAGTTTAACAATTTTGTATGCAAGGTCCATTTCATTTTCAAGTTTGCTATCAATAGATTTCTTATCAACTTCTGGCCATGTACATAAGTGAACACTTTCAGTAGCTTTTTCATCAAGACCTACAACTAGATTTTGATAGATTTCCTCTGCTATAAATGGTACAAATGGTGCAACTACTTTACTTAATGTTACTAATACATTATAAAGTGTTACATATGCTCCTATCTTGTCATCTGTCAAATCTTGTGCCCAGAATCTTTCTCTATTTCTACGTACATACCAATTTGATAATTCATCAGTAAATTCATCAATTAAATTTGCTGCATTTGTAATGTCATAGCTATCCAAACTGTTTTCTACATTTTCAATTAATGAATTTAATTTTGAAGTTATCCATTTATCCATTATATTTTTAGACTTAAAGTCTGCATATTTTAGTGGGTTAAATTGGTCAATCTCAGCATATAACACATAGAATGAATATACATTCCATAATGTGCTTAAAAATCCTCTTTGACTTTCTTGTACATTTTCAAGTGATAGTCTTGATGATATCCAAGGTGCTGAACCTGTATAGAAATACCATCTTGTGGCATCAGCTCCTGCTGTATCTAGCAAATATAGAGGATCAACTCCGTTTTTCTTTGATTTTGACATCTTTTGACCTTTTCCATCAAGAACATGTCCTAAAACTATGCAGTTTTCAAATGGTGTTCTATCAAATAGAGCAGTTCCAATGGCTGTTAAAGTATAGAACCAACCTCTTGTTTGATCAATAGCTTCTGATATAAATTGTGCTGGGAAATTGTTTTTGAACATCTCTTCATTTTCAAATGGGTAATGCCATTGTGCAAAAGGCATTGATCCAGAGTCAAACCAGCAGTCAATAACTTCTTTTGCTCTTACCATCTTCTTACCACATTTAGGACATTTTAGATGAACATCATCTATAAATGGTTTATGTAATTCTACTTCTTCTGGTGCATTAATTGCTTTTTCTTTAAGTTCTTCCATGCTTCCAATACATTCTTGGTGTCCACATTTCTCATCTTCGCAAGTCCAGATTGGAAGTGGTGTTCCCCAATATCTATCTCTTGAGATACCCCAGTCAATTACATTTTCAAGGAAGTTTCCAAAACGTCCTGTCTTAATTGTTTCGGGATACCAATTTACTTTATTATTGTTTGCAACTAAGTTATCTCTTAATTTGCTCATTGCAACAAACCAGCTCTCTTTTGGATAATAAAGTAGTGGTGTATCACATCTCCAACAATGTGGATATGAGTGCAAATGTTTTTCTTTATGGAATAATTTATTATTTTCTTGTAACCACTTGCAAATGTCTTCATTGCAATCTCTTACAAATCTGCCTTTCCATGGCTCAACATCATCTACAAATTTTCCTTCCTTATCAACTAGATTTACAAATGCAATTCCATTCTTTTGACAAACTAAGCTATCATCTTCACCATATGCTGGTGCAATATGAACTATACCTGTTCCTTCTGTTAAAACAACATAGTCTCCATGTACTACCTCATATGCTTTTCCTTCAACTTTAGCAAATGGCATTAATGGTTCATATTTTAGTCCTAATAGTTCTTCTCCCTTATATGTTTTAACTACCTCGTATTCTTTATCATTTAAAACTGTTTCTATTAAGTCTTTTGCAAGTACATAAGTTTCATATTTTGGATTTTCTTCATCTCCAATATTTACTTTTACATCAGCATATTCATATTTTTTATTTACACAAAGTGCTAAGTTTGATGGCAATGTCCAAGGTGTTGTTGTCCAAGCAAGTACAAATCTTTCATCATCTTTTAATTTAAATTTTGCAATACATGTTAAGTCTTTTACATCTTTATATCCTTGTGCAACTTCATGTGAAGATAATGCTGTTCCACAACGTGGACAATAAGGCATTACTTTATGACCTTGATATAGTAATCCTTTTTGCCATAATTCTTTTAAAGCCCACCATTCTGATTCAATATATTTATTATCATATGTTATATATGGATCATCCATATCTACCCAAAATGCAACTTTATTTGTCATTTCTTCCCATATATGTACATATTTAAAAACGCTTTCTCTACATTCTTTAGTAAAATCTTCAACTCCATAATCTTCAATTTGTTGTTTTCCTGATATTCCTAATTTCTTCTCAATTTCAAGTTCTACTGGTAGTCCATGTGTATCCCATCCTGCTTTTCTAACTACTCTATAGCCTTGCATTACTTTATATCTAGGAATAATATCCTTTATTACCCTTGTTAAAATGTGTCCTGCATGTGGCATTCCGTTTGCTGTAGGTGGTCCATCATAAAACGTAAAGTGTCTTTTCCCTTTATTTAAGTCAAGGTTCTTTTTAATTATGTTTTTTTGCTCCCACTTCTTAGCAATTTTGTGTTCCATACCGACAAAGCCTTCGTTGTCAAGTTCAACTTTTTTATACATAATATTTCCCCCCTTTTCTATATTTTGCTATTGTTCTTACTCTTTCATTTTTGTATACAACAGCATTTTTGTATATTGTAAAAAATGATTTTTCCCTACAACATAATATGTGTATTATACCTCTTTATAGGGTTTGTAGTCAAGATAAAACCAATAAAAATTAATGTATTTTTATTGGCTTTTTATTCAAATTAAAATATTAAATTGTTAAAAATCTTTATTGTATCATTTAATAAATTCGCTATTTTTATTTTAGATCATACTATTCTAAAATTCCAAATCTTCCTTTTTATAGTCTTCTGGATTTAGCCCAAATCTCGTTTTCATATAGTCTAAAACAACAATCATACATGCTAAGGCTACTAGCCCCACTATTAAAAATGCATTTTTTACATTTATCATATTTAATAGCAGTCCCCCTAAGATTGAAAATGTGCTTGCAGCTATTCCTCCAATAAGTTCATATGAAAATGTTAGTTTATTTCTCATATCTTCTTTTGTAAAATTCTTTAGATATTTAGTTTCTAGTATGTACCAGATTGAAACATTAATTTTTTGTATAGTATACATTATTAGTACAAATGGTATGATTGTCTTGCTATTAAATAATGATGATACTGTTCCTATTGCTATACATGCTCCTATATATAATAATGATATAAATGCTAATGTCCTATTTTTAAATTTCTTTTCTATTACTGTTTTTAATGAAATTGCAACTCCTCCAATTAAAGTAAGCACTGCAAATATTACTGAAAACTGATCTTCTGGTATACCTATATCTATAAGTAATTCACTGTTATATGTATCTATAATTTCTATTGTACTATAAAAAACTATTTGAAATAATATAAATGCTTTCATCCTTCTTGATTTTAATATAAATTTAAGTGAACTTTTTAAGTCAGTTCCATATTCTTTTAATGTTGATCTAATTTCTAGCTTTTCTTTTTTATCTCTTTTTACCTCATATATATCTTTAAATTTAAATGATAAAATTGTTGAAATTATAATAAATCCTAAACATATAAATATAGGTATGTAATTATTAATTACAAATAAATATCCTGAAACAAGTGATGCTATTCCATCTAATATGTAATACCAGCTTCCTCCTTTTGCTTCTAGTTTAGAATATAGCCCTTCTCCCCCTCTTGTTGCTACAGAGTCATATAGTAAGTTTGCTTCTGCAATTGTTTTTATATCGTATCCTAAAGAAAATATTAAATTCGCTAGCATAATACTAGGCACTCCTGGAAGAAATACTAAAATTAGTATATATAAAATAAGTAAAGTATTGCCTAGTATTATACTTTTCCTTTTACCTAGAAAGTCTGTAATAGCAACTGCTGGAATTTGCATTATAATTCTAAATAATAAATAAAAGCCATTTATTATTAATATTTCTGGTGCTGTTATCTTTTTGGTAATTGTGCAAAATAAAAATTCTATTGAATAGAAAAATAGTAAATCCCATGAAAACATTTTATATATTGGATATAATTTTGCATTATTTCTTCTTATCTTATTTAATTCTAATCTACTTTTCACGTTTCAACTTTCCTTCGTTTGTTGCTATAATTTTATCATATTATGTATTTATTTGTAAATATGCTTCGTCACCAATTTGGAATTGTTTTTGTTCTTCTTATTTAATTTTTTAATTTAAGAATAATTCATATTATACTATTTTTACCATATAATTGTGTAGAAAGGATTGTAATTATGAGAAGAAAGTTTTTAATTATATTAGTTGTTTGTAGCTTTTTGTCTATGAATTTTTATATTTGCCTTGCAGGTAGTGATGAGGATATCAAAGTCTGGAGCCCTATTAGTAATCAAGATACCTCTTCTAATATAAGTGATAGTAATGTTTCAAATAATACTGTATCAACAAATGTTGCTACAAATGAAACGGGCACATCTGTAATTGAGAATAATACAAATACTGTAAATCAAACTAATGGTTCTATAAGTGAAAATGTTACAAATCAAACAAGTAGTTCTGTAAATAGTACAAATGAGATATTTAATACAAACTCAACTTTAGTTAATAGTACCTCTTTGATAACTAACTCTACAACTGTTGAAGATAATCCACTTAAATTAACTTGTGGTGGTGCTATATTAATTGAGCAAACTTCTGGAAATGTATTATATAATCATAATATGCATGAAAAATTACGTCCAGCTTCTGTTACAAAGGTTATGTCACTTTTACTTATTATGGAAGCTTTGGATAGTGGAAGAATATCACTTACTGATAAAGTTCCATGTACTGAAGATGCAGCTAAAATGGGAGGTTCCCAAATATGGCTTGATACTCGTGAAGAATTA
>CATKDT010000078.1 GCA_949746675.1 uncultured Clostridia bacterium | reverse complement strand
GTTGTTGTGTGTGTTGCATCATTTGCACATGTTATTGTTACTGTTGCTGATGATTTATCATCTGTCCAGTTAAATGTTGCGCTATATTTATGTCCTAGTGCTTCCGTTTCTACTAGTGATGAATATGGATATGTTACTTCTTCATATTCATAGCTTGCTGTGTATGTTGTTAACCCTGTTTCTGTACATGTTGGTTCTTTTGTTACTGTAGCTGTTACTGATACTGTATCTTCTACTGTATGTGTTGGGTCTGCTTTACATGTTAATACTACTGTTGCTGTTTTCTTATCATCTTGTAATGTAAATGTTGCATTATATTCGTGTCCTGTTGCTGGTAAGTTTTTAATTGCTGTATCAATTGCTTCTTTTGCTGCATCTATTTCTGCTTGTGTTGCTCCAGCTCCTTTTGCTAATACAGCTTCAGCATCTGTAATTGCTTTTTGTAATTTACTGTATGTTTCTTCTATATAATCATCTGCATTTAATTTCTTTGCATTTTCTATTACTGTTGCTAAGTCTTGTATATATAAATATACTGCTTTTACTTCTACATTTTCTGTTAATGTTGATGTTATATTCCATTCTGTTGTTTCGTCACTTAATAGTACCCATTTTACAAATAGGTATCCTGGCTTACTTGTTGATGGTATTTTTGTGCTATCTACTGCTGTGTGATAGTTTGCACTTACTGTTCCTAGGTTTGTTGTTCCATCTTCATCATAGAATGTTACTGTATATGTAATTTTTGTGTATACGAATGTAATTATATTTTCACTTTCTGTTGCTGATAATTTTATTGTTTTAGTTGCTTCGTCTACATTGTATCCTTCTATTTCTTCTGCATTTTCTGTTATTTCTGCTTCAAATGTTCCTGTTCCTGTTTTGTCGTTCATTAAAGAGACTGGTTGACCATCTACAATTTCTACATATTGTACTGTATATGGTATATCAGTTTTCTTTGTGTAATAAATGTTTATTACATTTTCTGCTGTTCCTATTGTTAATGTTTCTTTGTCTATGCTGTCAAAGTTATATCCAGCTATGTCTATTTTTTCATTGTTTGCTATAATTTCTGTTCCATAAGTTTGATCACTTACTGTTTTAGCTGGTTTTATTGCTGTATTTGTGCCTTTTTCTATGTAGTTTACAGTATAAGTTAAATCTGCTCTTAATTGTAAAACTGTATCTTTTAATCTGTTAATTTCTGCTACTTTAGCATCAATTTCAGCTTGTGTTTTTTCAGCCCAAGTTTCTAATACTATTTGGTATGCTGATTTAAAGCTATTAATGCTTTCTGCTGAATACATGTCTTTTGTCATTTCAGATTCTGCTTGTGTTTTAGCTTCAGTTAATGCTGAACGATCAACAACGAATACTGGTAGTTCTGCTGAAGCTACATTTCCAGAATTGTCCATTACTTGGATTGTTACTGAGTATTCTCCTGGTATTGATGTATCTACATTTGAATCTATAATGTAGTCAGATATTCCATCATTATCAGTAAATTCAATATCTAAACTTTCAGCATCAAAATTACTTCCTTTATCTATATATAAAGGATTTTCTTCTTTTATTGTAATTACTGGGTCTTCAATATCATTTACTGTTACATTGAATGTTGCTGTAAATGTTTGGTTATCTACTTTATAGTCAACATAAACTGGATATGTTCCTATTCTTTCTGGGTCATATCCTCTAACCATATCGTTAGTTACATTTTTTTCAAAAACATTCTTATTAGAAGCCCAAATTACTTTGTATTTTGCGCCACTAATTACTAATGTGTCTCCATTGTTGTATTCTGTTTTTGTTGGAGGTGTAACTGTAATTCCTTTTATCCAGTCTTCTACTACATATCGATATTCAAATATATTTCCTTCATATGAAATTGTTGCTGTAGCATTTTTGTTTTCTCTTTCTGTTGAAAATCCTGAGATTGTGTATTTAGTACTATCAATTTCAGTTACATTTCCATATATATCAGTCTTTTTAATTATTACATTTTCTAAATTTATTGGATCTCCAATTTTGTATTTTGCTTCTGGTTGTATAAGTTCATATGTATCTTTTTCTCCATATACAACTACAGTTCTAGTTACTACATTAGAGTCATTATATCCATCTGATGCAGAGTATGTTAATACATGCTCGCCTAATACTGAAGTATCAAGTTTTTGACCTTCAGGTATTTCGTTAGCATAAATTATTTTAGGATTATTTTCATCATAGATACTATATTTATCTGTATATTCTGCACCTTCGTCTATAAATTCTGAGCCTTGTGGTATTTCTATTCTAGCTTCACCTTTTAATTTTACTACTGGTGCGTCTAAGTCGCCTATTGTTATAGTTGTTTTATATGGTTCTGAATAATTTCCTGCTCCATCATAAGCATGAGTTTGAATATAATATTCTCCTGGTTCTGTTGGAAGTGTAAATGATGCTTCATTTTTTCTCCATACTTTTCCATCAGTATCAGTCCATGAACCTAGTCCATCTGATACTTTTGTTACTTTCCAACCCATATATAGAATTCCAGAATTATCATCTTGTGCTCTAAATGTAACTTCTTTTCCTTGTTTTACTACTTGACCTTGTGCAGGATATTCATCCTTATAGAATAAACATACTGGCTTTGTTTTATCAACAACGCCTGTTATATCCTCTGGATTTTTTACACAAACTGGAATACATTTCCATGCGCCAAGTATGTTATTAGCATCCTGTGATATAATATTAAATTCATAAGTTCCTGGTTCTGTTGGCATGTCTTCTATTGGAACTTCAAATATATATTCTGTTGGCTTTTCAGATATATATTTAGTTGTATAATGCATCTTGTCGCCTGTTTCTCTCATGTTCCATTTATAGTAAACACGTTGTACACCTGTTTCGTCTGTTACTTTAAAACGTAAACTTTGCCCTACAGCAATTTCACCATAGTTTTGTAATGGTGTAATTTCTGGGGCACTTGTATCTGTTGTATTTGTGCTTGTTGCTATTGCAGGATTAGAACAAAAAAATGGAATAATCATTGATAATAATATTATTGTAATGATTATTCCCCTTTTACTTTTCATAAGTTCCTGCTTTTGAATATTTTTTGATTTCGACATTTTTCTTTCCTCCTATTTCTTTTCGATATCAAATTGTAATATTAAAAGACTTTTATTTTTAATAAATCTATAGTTAATTATACTCCTTTTTTTAAAATAAGTCAACCTTTTTACACCATTATTTTACAAATTTTTAAGCTTTTTTATTTTTCTTTTCTTAGGGGGAGAGTATGTATAGCGTTTCCCATATAATCTTTTTGGAAATTTTTTGCGTTTTTTCGTTGTTTTTCCATGGTTAATTTTGTATATTAGGCTTTTCCGTAATATTTTCTCCTATTATTTTACAACTACATAATCCTTTAAAGTACTAAATTTACTGTCTCCTATGCCTTTTACATTCTTTAATTCTTCTATGGTTTTAAAGCTACCATGTTCCTTTTTGTAATCTAATATTTTCTGAGCTGTAGATGAACCGACTCCAGGAAGGCTTTGTAATTTTTCAATGCTTGCTGTATTTATATTTACTTTTATTGTTTTATTATCTTCCTGTTTTTCAGTTTGTGTAATTATTCCTAGCCCTGCTTCTTCACTGATTTGTGTAATAGTATTCATATCATCGCCTATTCTTGGTACATATATTTGCACGCCATCTTCTATAATATAAGCTAGATTTATTTTTGATAAATCTGCTTCTTCTGTTTTTCCCCCTGCCTTTTCTATCGCATCTATTATTCTTGAGCCTTCTTCTAACTCAACTACACCTGGATTTTCTACTTCGCCTATTACATGTACTATTATTGTTTTTTCAGTTTTTATTTTTCCTATTCTATTATTTACATTACTAGATTTTGTTTGACTATCCTTATTTTCTTCTAAGTTATCTTCTGTCATATTACTTTCATCGTCATTATTTTCTTCTGTTATTTCATTTTCAATGTATGTATCAGTATTTTCTGCATAGTAATATTTATATAAAATGAAAAATACTACCATTATTATAATTAGCATTCCTGCTAAAATTGCTATTTTATATTTCATTGGTAAATTTGTTAAAAATTCTTTCATAAACTACCTTCCTTTCTTAATTTTTAATATTCATAGTCCATTTAATTTTGTGTAATTACTTCCTTAATATAATGAACTAATAAGTTCTATGGCAATTTCATAAAATACATAATATGTAACATTTGTGAAATTACCATGAATTATCTTTTGTTACTATTGATTTATTTTTAAAATATTGTTACTATATTAATACAATTTTCTACAACTTTAGATTGAGGTTACATAATAATATTATTTTATCTTTACATTACAATTTTTAATAGTATATTTAGCAAATTTATTTGCTACTTATATTAATTTTACTTACGGAAATACGTAATACAATAAGGAGTGCAATTTGAAAAAACGTTTTTTTAGTATAATATTGATTTTTATTTATATATTTGGTCATTTAGTCTTAGGGAATGTTGCATTTGCTGAGGATGACTCTAATACTAATGTTGATTCTTCAAATAGTGATGAACTTGAAATTTATTCTGATGCTTGTATGCTTTATGATATTGATACTTCAAAAGTATTGTATGAAAAGAATGCATATCAAACTATGTATCCTGCAAGTACTACTAAGTTGATGACTGCTATTTTGGTTTTAGAAAAATATAAAGATTTATCTGCTCTTGCTAATGTAAGTTACTACGCTACCCATACTGTTCCTGCTACTTACTCTATTGCTGATTTACGTACTAATGAACAGTTTACATTAAAAGATTTATTGTATGCTCTGCTAGTTGCTTCTGCTAATGATGCAGCTTATGTACTTGCTGAATATGTTGTAAATGATGGAAATAATTATGCTTTAGATTATTCTTATGATACTAAAAAGGCTTTTGAGAATAGTATTTCTACTTTTTCAGATATGATGAATGCTAAAGCTAAAGAGCTTGGTTGCATAAATACTAATTTCGTAAATCCTAATGGTGTACATAATGAAAATCATGTTTCTACTGCTTATGATTTATCATTAATTGGTAAGGCTGCTTATAAGAATTCTACTTTAATGACTATAGTTAACGCTATTGAATATCAACTTCCTAATAGTGAATATTATGATAAAGATATACGTACTTTTTCATCTACAAATTTGCTTTTAAGACGTGAGAGAAAAGGATATTATGAATATGCTAATGGTTTGAAAACTGGTTATACTGACGCTGCTCAATCATGCATTGTTGCTAGTGCTGAAAAGGATGGTATTAATCTAATAGCAACCGTTCTTCACTCTGATAGAACAACTGATCAAAATGCTAGTCGTGAAAGTGATTGTATTAGATTATTTGAATATGGTTTTAATAATTTTACTTATTCTTCTTTAATTAAAAGTAAAGATGTTGTTAAAAATATCTCCATATTAAATGGCACTCCTGAAACTAAGAATTTAAATGTTCTTTCTACTACTGATTTGACTGCTAGAATTAAAGTTGGTGAAGCTTTAGATATTACTCCTGAAATTAATATTACAAAATCTTTAGCTCCTATTGCTAAAGATGAAGTTATTGGAACTGTAAAATATATTATTGATGATACTGAATACACTGCTGATTTAATTGCTGAACATGATGTTATTGCTGATAATTATATGTATCTTATTTGGCTACTACTAGTGTCTTTTGCTGTAATATTGTTTTTATTTACATGTTTCTTTCACAAAAAAAATAAAAAGAAGAGAAGACATTAACTTTATTATAGCGTTGTTTGCTTTATAAATTATTTTTAATTAATTTCATATTTCGACAAATTTCGACAAAAATGTGAGGGCATTTCATTTAGTTTTATACTAATGAAATTTGCCCCCACTTTTTTCAATTTATATTTAATTTCTAATCTTCAAATTAAATCATTTTATTATCTTTTAATTCATTTTTCTAATGTATATTAGTTTTTAATAATCCATTCCAATTATTATTGTTAAGTCTGCATCTCCACTTATTTCCCCTTTTGATGTTGTTCCTGTACATAGTAGTGATTTTATAGCATTTTCAACTTCATTTGGTTGATTAGTTCTGTTTATTACAACAGTCTTTTCAGTTGGATTTGCAGTTCCTTTTTTTGATATCTTATATCCCTGTGCTTGAAGCTGTGATATAGCTTTATTGTACTTAGTTGTACTTGCTGTAGCATTGATTACCTCAAGTTTTATTGAACTATTTTTTATATTTACAGGAGTTGGCGTTGGTGTAGCTACTCCTTCTTCTCCTGTTTCATTTCCTTCGCCATTTTCATTTGATACTGGGTCTGTTAAGAACATTTCTTTTACTTTTGCATGTGCTTGTGTTTTATTTATTAACATAAATGAGTATCCATTTAAATACTTAGGTGTACCAGGAAGTGCGTCAGTTTTAAGGTTTTCAACATCAAAATCAATAAATGTTGCTATATAATTTTTTATTACATCCCAAGGAATATTTGTTTCAACTTCCTCTTTTGCAATATTCATTAACTGATTTATTTTTGTGATATTGCTTGCTTTCATTGTTTGCTTTATTACTTGTGTTATAAATTCACGTTGTGTCTTCATTCTGCCTAAGTCGTTATCCCCATATTCAACTGAGTATGAAGTTCCGTTATTATTATGTCTAAATCTAACAACTCCTTCTGCTTGTTCTCCATTTAATAGTTGATATCCAGCTTTTAAATGAATTGCTAAGTCTTGTGAAGAGTCATCATAGTCCATATTTATTGGAACATCAAAATATACTCCACCTATAGCATCTACTAAATCTCTAAGTGCTTTTGTGTCAACTGTTACATAATACTTTATGTTAAGTCCAGTTAGTTCATTTACTGAATTTATCATTGCTTGTGGGCCTATGAAGAATTTACTATTTATTTTATCAGATGGTGTTGCTGTTGATTCACTTCTTCCAACAAAGCTGTCTCTTGGAATTGACAATAACGAAGCATGTGAATCTTGTGGGTCATATTTTAATACCATTATAGTGTCAGTCATATCTTGACTTTTTCCTAAGCATAGTATATATATATCTTCTAAATTCATTATTTCTTCACTGCTACTTCCTACTACAGTTGTAACTATTCCCTTAAGTCCTCCACCATTTTTATAAACTTTTATTATAAAATATGATAACAATATTATTATTAATAATAACAATATTAAGAAAAATCGTTTTATTCCCTTATGTTTTTTCTTACGTTTTTTTTGTTCTTTCCCTGTATTAATTTCATGGTTTTTCTTTTGTTTTTTTATTTCATTTTCTATATCAATATCTTGCTTTTTCAAATTTGTTCGTTTCCTTTCACTCGCGTTGCTCGTTCATTGTGTAACGTGAATTTTTTCTATAAATTCACGCTCCACAAATTTGGTTGCTTCGCATTTTATTTTGCTTTGCTCGTTCACTGTGTAACGTGAATTTTTTCTAAAAATTCACGCTCCACATATTTTGGAAGTTTATGCTCTATTCCCCTTTTTCTCTTCTACTAAAATTTGTTAACAGTATATCAAATATTAAATTGAATTTCAAGTGTTTTATTACATTATTTTTATTATTTTACATTTTACTACAATATTCATTACAGTTTCATTACAATTTCCGTTTCTGTGCTATTATTTTGCATTATTCTTTATTACTTTATTTGCAATCAAATTGTTGTTATATATGAATTTTCCTATATATGATTTATTTATTTGTTCTACTACTGGTGTATCACTTAATATAGGTGCTGATATTGATATTATTGTAAATACAAAATATACTACTATAATACCTTCTACTGCTCCACATATTGCTCCACCTATACTATCAATTTCCTTAAATACTGGTAATTTTGATATAAATTTAGATAATATTTTTACTACTATTAGTGCTATTTTAACAGCAATATAAATTACAATAAAGCATATAATATATATTATTTCTTTTGTTAATTCTGTAGAAACATTTTCAATAATTTCGTCTTTTGATTGTGTTGCACTATTTCCAATATTATTAATGTATTCTTTCATTTGCTTTGGTAAATTAGAATTATTATCAATAGTAAAGTCTGCATCGTTCATTGGAATATTTTCCTTTATAGTTTGTTTTATATTATCATCAATTTTTGTGTTTTCCATTAATGCATTTCCAATAGGTTTGCATAATATTAATGCTACTACTAATGCAATTATAAATGAAAAAACGTTTACTAATGTTACTGTTAAGCCTCTCATTTTTCCTACAAATATTGCGATTACTATTATCGCAATTATAATCAAATCAACTATCATTCTAAACTTCCTTTCTCTATAAACTCAATACTTCTATACTATCCTTATACACAATGGCAACAACCCTTTTTCCAATAATAACTTCCTTAATATTTTTTATTGTACTATACTTTTTTATTAGCCATCCATTTGTATCAATAAAATGTATTTCATTTCCCAAATCAACTGCTGTTATTCCCTCATTACAGTATATGTTCTTAGCTGTATTTTTAAGATTATAAATGTTATCTTTTTTATTTTCAATATTTAATATATGAAGTTCTACTACATTTTCGACAGTATTTTCTCTTACATAACTAACATATCCACTATTATTTATGTCAATTAAATTTATATTTTTGTTTATATCTAAAATCTTTTCTCCCTGTCCATCTAAAAATAAATAAATGCTATCATCTGTAAAACATACTATTTTATTCTTTTTATATTTTATTTTTAAGAATAGTGTATCACTGTTGCCTTTATATGTATGTATTATAGCTTCCCCCGAATCACTCTTCGCTTTTTCAACTGATATTGTTTTTACTGATGAGCCTATCGTTGCACCTGATGTATTTATTTCAACAAAGCTTAAGTGTTTTCCATCTTCTGATAATGCTAAGTCAGTTGCTGTTGTAGTTGATAAAAAGGTCTTAAAGCTTTCTCTTCCTGTTATGTCATACATTGAAATTACTGATTTATACACTGTACCTGATATTGAAACACCAACTGCTCCATTGCTATTTACACATATTTGTGAAACTTGTCCTTCTACTTCTTTTTGCCATTGTAGAGCTTCTCCATAAATTAAATATAAATTAGAATTTCCTTCATCTCCTATCAGTAAATAGTCTCCACTACTTGCAAATATTGGCTTTTCAGCTTGTATGTTAATATCTGATACTCTTTTTCCATTTTGATTATATATTGTTAAAGTATTATCATTAAATATTGCTATATTACTACTATATGCAAATATTTTTGTTGTTTTATACCCCTCTAATGCAATCTTAGGCAAATTGCTTTCTTCTACATTTTTCATTAATATATTTTTATCTATCCAGCTTCTTGCTGTACTATTTCCTATGTATAAACCTAAAATAACAATTACAACTATTGCTAGAATTGATAATAATGTTATTACTATTATCTTTTTCGTTTTAGTTTCCATATTTAGCCCTTTCTTTTACTTTTTGGCTTTTATATTTTTCATGACTAGAGTATATCATATTAGACTTTATATCTGCAATATAAATTTAAAATTCATACACTTATTATGTTATATTTTTTGTGAATTTTGTGTGAAAATATTTTTAACATATTGCCAAATTTCCTATTGAGTGATAATATGAATTCAATATAAAAAATATGGAGGTACTAGCTTTGATTGAAGTAAAGAGTATTACAAAAAAGTATGGTAGCTTTGTAGCAGTTGATAACATTAACTTTGAAGTTAATGATAATGAAATTGTTGGATTTTTAGGTCCTAACGGTGCTGGAAAGTCTACTACAATGAACATGATTACAGGCTACATTGAGCCTAGCAAAGGCAAAATTATAGTTAATGGTTATGATATTTCAAAATCACCTTTAAAGGCTAAACGCCAAATTGGTTATATGCCTGAAAGTGTACCATTATATAATGATTTAACAGTTAATGAATTTGTTAGTTATATGGCTAATTTGAAAGGTGTCAAAAGAAAAAATGTTAAACAAGAAGTTGACAAAGTGCTTAGTGACACTGGTCTTACTAATGTTAAACATAAATTAATTAAAAATATTTCTCGTGGATATAAACAAAGAGTTAGTTTAGCTGGTGCTTTAGTTGGTAATCCACAAATTTTGATTTTGGACGAACCTACTGTTGGTTTGGACCCAAAACAAATCACTGAAATTAGAGACTTAATTAAAAAACTTGGTAAAAATCATACTGTTATATTAAGTTCTCATATCCTATCAGAAGTTAGTCAAATTTGTGAGAAGGTTATTATCATAAATCATGGCAAAATTGTTGCTGTTGATACTCCTCAAAATCTTGAAAATAAAACTCAAAATGATAATACTATTATGGTTACTGTTGAGGATAAAAATGATAAGATGAAGACTGTTTCTAAGAAATTAAAAAATGCTACGTCTATTAAATTTATTAAACAATTTTCAGATGGTTCTTCTCAATATCTAATTTCTGCTAAAGCTGATACTGATATTAGAAAAGAAGTTTTCAATGTTTTTGCTAAGGAAGATATTACTGTTCTTGAGCTTAAGAAAAGTGAAAATACTTTGGAAGATGCTTTCTTAAAAATTATTGATGATAAAGATAGTAATCTTGAAAGTTCAGAAAATGCGAAGAAGAAAGCCAAAGCTGAAAGAAAAAAAGAACTTGATAAAATGGATAAAGATGAAAGAAAACTTGCTATCAAAGAAGATAAGAAAAAAGCTAAGGAAGAGAAAAAATTAGAGATTGATAAAAAATGGGAAGAAGAACAAGAAATTGAACGTTTTGAAAAAGAGAAAAAACAACAATTGAAAGAAACTAAAAAAGAAATTAAGAATTCTAAGAAATCTAAAAAGACTGATGAAGATAAATCTTCAACTGGAAAGTCTAGCAAAAATACTTCTTCTAAAAAATCAGAAAAAGGAGGCAAAAAATAATGTGGGCAATAGCAAAAAAAGAATTTAAACAATACTTTTTATCTCCAATAGGTTATGTATATATTGGAATATTTTTATTAACTTGTAGTTTATTTTTCTACCTTGATATTTTTTCATATCAAAGTACACAATTTGCGAGAATGTTTGGCTCTGCTTCAACTGTTTTAACTTTCATCATCCCTATTCTAACAATGAGAATGTTTGCTGAGGAAAGAAAAAATGGAACTGAAGTTTTACTACTTACCTCCCCTAGAAGTGTTACACAAATAGTCCTAGGAAAGTTTATTGCTGGAGCATTAGTTGTTCTAGTTTCAACACTTGCAACATTTATCTATTATTTTATATTACAATTTTTTGGTGCTCCACAATTTGCAAGTAGCTTAATCGCTATAATTGGATTTTCTCTTCTAGCTCTTGCTTATGTTTCATTTGGAATGTTTGCTTCAAGCCTAACTGAAAATCAAGTTATTGCAGCAATTATTTCAATAGGATTTTTCTTACTATCATGGTTCTTGCCTAATATCGTTACTTCTTTAAGTGATTACTCTTTAATGTATGCATTTTATGATTCTTTCTATGCAGGAACTATTGGAATATCTAATTTGGTACTATTATTGTCTTTTACTGCTATGTTTATTATTTTCACAATAATGGTTATTCAAAGAAGAAAAAATGTTAAGTAGGAGGATATAAAATTGAAAAGATTTATAATGCTTATTAAGGATAAATGGTTAAAACAAACTTCTTTAACTATATTGCTTGTGGCTTTAATATTTGTTGTATTTATTGCTGTAAACCTTATATTTAGAAGATTAGATTTTAAACCTATTGATTTTACTAAAGAGAAAATTTATAGTTTATCAGATGAATCTAAAAAAGATGTTAAAGATATTGAGCAAAATGTTAATATGTATTTCTTTAATTATACTGAAGATGCTACAGCAGTTGTCTTAGGCAAACAGTATCATGATATTAATGACAAAATTACTGTTCAAGTTATTAATCCAACAGAAAGACCTGATTTAGTTTCTGAGTTTGGTATAACTACTTCAGAACAACTTGTTGCAGTTTCTTCTAATCAAAGATATAAAACTATTAGTGCTTATGATATGTACAGTACTGATTATACTACAAATACTACTCTTGACCTAACTGAACAAAAATTAACTAATGCAATTATTGATGTTACAATAACTAGTAAGCCTCAAATTTACTTCTTAACTGGACATAATGAGTATGGAATTACTAATGAACTTAGTTCTTTAAATCAAGGTATTATTAATGAAGTTATGGATGTTTCTACTATTGATTTATTGACTAAAGATATGCCTGAACTTTGTGATGTCTTAATCATTGCTAATCCTATCACTGATTTTGCTGATGTCGAGGTTGAGAAAATTCAAAATTACATAAATAATGGTGGTAAAATTGTATGGATGCAAGACCCTTATATTAATGTTAGAAATTATACTAATGATATGTTCCCTAACATGAAAAAAATATTATCACAGTTTGGTATTAGTTTTTCTAAAGGATTTATCTGTGAAAATGATAGTGATCATGCTCTTGCTGGCTCTCCTGCAATTATTATGCCTGACCTTACATATAACAGCATAGTTAAAGATATATTCACTGATGGAAAAGTTATTATGCCTTACTCTGGAAGAATTGTAAATGCTGATAGTGAGACTTTAGAAAGTCTTGGCGTTACAGCAAGTCCTTTTATTCAATCTACTTCTACTTCTTTCTATAAGGATAATTTAGACAATGATACTTTCTTCACTAAGACAGATAGTGATGAAACTGGACCTTTTACTATTGGTGAAACTCTTACTAAAAAGATTAGTGATGATAAATCTTCTACTTTAGTTGCATATTCAAGTGTAATTTTTGCTTCAGATGAAGGAATTCCTATTGATATGCAAAACTACATTATACCAATTAAGTCACGTAATAATAGAGATTTAATTTTAAATACTGTAAGTTATTTGACTGACAGAGAAGATTCTATCAGAATTAGAAAAGATACTGGAGTTGTTACTTTTGATACTGCTACTAAAACTCAAGCTACTATTGTTAAGTGGACAATATTTGGTTTCCCTGTTCTAATTATTATTGTTGGTATAGTGATTTCTATTATAAGAAAGAGAAGAAAATAAAATTTTAAAAGAGCCCCAGTGGGCTCTTTTAAAATTTTAATTATTAAAAAATGCAGTATATGCAAGAAATGCCTGATAAATGTCAAATTTGCTTGCAACCTCATATGGAGAGTGCATTGATAGTATTGGAATACCGCAGTCAATTACATCTATTCCTTTATTTGCAAGAATATATGCTATTGTACCACCACCTCCTACATCAACTTTTCCTAATTCTGCAAGTTGATATTTAATATTGTTATCATTAAATATCTTTCTAATTTGTGCTACATATTCTGCGTTTGCATCTGATGCATTGTATTTTCCACCTGAACCTGTATATTTATTTAATGCTACACCATGTCCCATAAATCCTGCATTTTCTAGGTCTTGTACATCTGTATATAATGGATCAACTCCCGCGTCAACGTCAGCTGATAACATTTTTGAATTACAGAATACTTTATCTAAAAGATTTGGTCTATTTACTCTTAGTTTATTTAATATCTCAGAAATGAATGTGTCAAATACATGAGACTCCATACCTGTATTTCCCATGCTTCCTATTTCTTCTTTATCTGAAAATAGACATACTGCTGTTCTTTGTGGCTTTTCTACATTTAATATTGCACGTAATGAAGTATATACACATACTTTGTCATCTTGCCCATATCCTGCAACTAAGCTTTCGTCAAATCCTAGAGTACGTGCTTTAAATGCTGGTACTACTTCAAGCTCACTACTGAAAAAGTCTTCTTCTGTAATTCCATATTTTTGATTTAATATTCTCATTATATTTTGTTTTACTTTTCCAGCCTTTTTATCTGCTTTTGCTTTTTCATCTTCTTCACTTTTATCTTCTTTTATTGGAATATTCCCTACTACTACATCAAGTTTTTCTCCTTCTATTGCCTCTCCTAATTTCTTTTGGTTTTGTGCTTTTGCTAAATGTGGTAGAAGGTCTGTTATAACAAATACAGGCTCATCTTCATTTTCGCCTATTGATACTGTTATTTTTTCTCCATTCTCTTTTACTATTACTCCATGAATTGCTAGAGGAATTGCTGTCCATTGATATTTTTTTATTCCTCCATAATAGTGTGTATTAAAATATGAAAAGTTTCCTGTTTGATATAATGGGTTTGGTTTTAAGTCAAGTCTTGGAGAATCACCATGTGCTCCTATTATGTTTATTCCTGCTTCAATATCTTGTGAGCCTATTACTGCTAAATATAAATTCTTGTCCCTATTTTTGTAATATACTTTGTCTCCTGCATGTAATTCCGTATACTCATCTAAGTGTTTAAATCCACTTGCTATTGCTAGATTTTCAGCATTTGTTACTATTTCTCTTTCTGTTTTTGATTTGTTTAAGAATTCTATATATTGTTTTGAGAATTCAAATATTTTACTTTTTAATTCTTCTTCAATACCTTCCCAACCTGATTTGTTTTGTTTTAATATTTCGCTCATTTTCCTTCCTTTCCTAATGATATAATTTTGCTTGAAAAAAGTTGTTATTTATGAACATAATCTTAAAATAATAACTATCTTCAATTTTTCATTATGTTTATTATTTCTTTTTTTCTTTCTATTATTCTTATATCATAAATTATTATTTTTGAAAAGTCTTTTTTGCATATTTTTGGAAATTTTTTATTTTTTGTCAAAATAAATCTGCCATATATGGCAGATTTATATTAAGCATCTAAGTCATCTACATCGTCTTTCTTCTTTTTTAATTCTCTTAGTGCTTGCCTTAAATTTGGAATTCCCTGCATATTAACTAATCCATTTTGTGTCATTTCAGCAAATTCTTGTATTGTCATCTTACAATATCTATTTTCTTCTGCTACATACATATACATATCTGTACTTTTGTTGCATTCAACTGCTATACAATTTTTATATTCCTTTTGTTCACCTAATTGTTGATAACAGTCAACTATATGTATTCTTCTTAATTCCTCTGGTGTAAATAATCTACTTAACATCTTTTTATGTCTCCATTGTCTTTCAGCATATTGAATATTTGGATTTTCATGTATATCTATATTTTCTAAAGCAAACTGAACTTTTTCTGCAAAATCTGTAAAATAACTTAATCCAAGTTTTAGTGTGTACATATAATCGTCTGTATAATAATGTTCATCATCAATATATCCTAGTTCTCTATCTATTTGCTCAATATCAAATCTTCTCATTATAGGTTTTCTTGAATCTGTTGATAATCCATAGTTTGTCGTAAATGCATGTGCTTGTATATTTTCAATATCTTCTTGCAAGTCTATTATATATTCCATTCCTTCTTCTGGAGTTACTACATTGTATACATGTGCACACTTTCTCTTATCATCTGGGTCTACTTCTGTTCTTATATTTATTCCAAATTCTCTTAATATATGTTCTAAAATATATGATATGTCTTTACAAATCATTATATTACTTTCCATTGATTCATTCATAAATTTTTCGCATCTGCCTCTAGCATATATTTTTTGTTTTGCTTTTGAATTTCCAAATGCAAAGTCTAAGTTAAATGAAAATCTCTTTCCTAAATCTAAATATACATATCTTATTAATTTTTCATCTGTTATTTGTGGATTTTGCTCCTTGTATTCTCTTATTTTTTCTATGTACTCTCTTAATTGACTCATTTTACCTTCCAGCTTTCTAGTTCTATATATTTGTTTGTATGTTCTTATAATTTTCATAAGTTTTGACAAGCTTATCTATTATAACATAGTTTTTTTTAAATGAAAAGTAAAATTGTTTATTTTGTATAATTATTTCCTAATTATAGATTTAAACTGATTTTTTTTATCTATTTAATGTTCTTGGTTTTTCTTTTGTTCCTGCATTTGTTGAAAATCCTGTTTGTGCATCAACCTGAACACATGGCCATAACACTCCTGCAACTTGTTGATAGTTATCATTCATTGTCGTTTGTCCACTTGCTGGATTTGTAGCAAATATATAAGTCACTATTTTTTTTATTTCTCCGTGCTTCAATTACATATGCTCCCCACTGTTGATAGTAATTTCCTGTACTCCATGAACCTGCTAGCCATACATTATTTGCTGAATTAATCAAATCATTATTTATATCAGTTGCCTTTAATGAATTAGCAAAACTTTGCTCTAAAGCAAAACCTGTAACATGTAAATTCTCATTAGAATACTGCTTTTGGCTAATATCGTTTAATAATGTTTGTAAATTTCCACTTCCTATAGTACCATAAATATAAAGCTCATCTAAAATAGGTGTAGTACTAATAAGATCTACTGTCCCATTTTTATTAATTCTTGCTATTCTCCATTTTAAATCTTTTTGTTGATGTATTCCTTCTGCCGAATTTTCACCTGAACCAGATTGTGAAGATGAAACAATATAATTTTCTGCTGTATCTGGTATATATTCTACATAATCTCCAATCTTTAAAATGTCTCTATTTTTTGTAAATCCTGATAATTCTGTTATATTTATTACTTTTGATACTTTAAGCTTTGAATATACTTTGACAATATACTCTCCATTTTGACTTATTGGATAGCTTTCTTTTATTTCATCTTTTTTATTAGTATATAAATATTCTTTTAGCTTTTCTCCTTTGTAGATTATTTCTATTTTACTTATTCCGTTTTCCTCTTCTTTGGCTGTTATTTCTATAGTTCCAGATTCTGCATCTTCTGCAATTTTTTTATTAAGCGATAAGTTTGGAAATGTTAAATTATTTGCAATTCCTAAATTTTCTTTTATCTTTGGTACGCTTCTATCTAGCTCATATGCATATTCTCCAATTATAGCTACATCGCCTTTTACGTCTGAGCCTGGTATTTCATTTTTTATTAATTCATCTAGGAATTCATCTTGGTTATATTTTGGATTTGTGTGTTTTTCCATTTGCCCATCTGTCATTAATACTGTTTCTAGTACTTCTCTT
>CATKDT010000077.1 GCA_949746675.1 uncultured Clostridia bacterium | reverse complement strand
TCTTTTAGTTCTAATATAATTCTTTGTGCTGTTTTTGGTCCTATACCTGGTAATTTCTTTAATGTATTTACATCGTCTGTAATAACTGCTAATGCAAATTTTGAAGGTTCTATGTTTGATAAAATGTTAATTGCTGATTTCGCGCCAATCCCTCCAACACTTATTAATAATTCAAACATAGCTAGTTCTTCATTTGTCATAAATCCATATAGACTTATATCATCTTCTGATACTTTCATATATGTAAATACTTTTATCTCGCTTTTCATTTCTATTTCTTGCAATGATTTTGTTGACATAAATATCTTATAGCCTATTCCATTTATCTCAATCACTGCATAATTAATTGATTTAAAATCTACTTTTCCTCTTATGAATGCTATCATATTCATTCTCCGTTTCTCTTGTTTTATTTTTATGATTTTATGTAACTTATTCAATTATTTTACTTGTACAATATATCACACAAACTTATGTTTGTAAAGCTTATTCATAATTTTTTTGTATATTTTTACTTTTTTAGGAAATAATCTATATAAATTCTTTATTTTACTACTTAGATTTTACATTTAATTTATTATTAGGAGGTTTATTATGGGAATTGAAAAACACATTCAAGTTACTGGAACTTCAACTGTTTCATGGAAGGATGCTATTGTTCACACTATTGAGGAAGTTGCAAAAACTATTACTTATATTACTTCTGTAAAAATTATAGAACAACGTGCTAAAGTTACTGGTAATAAAATGACAGAATACTATGTTGATTTAGATATAGTTTTTATGGTGGAGGCAAAATAGTATGGATATGAAACAAACTCCTGCAGAATATCAAAATTATGTAAACGAAAAGTCACCTAATTCGCCAATTTTAAAAAATTGTTTTAATGCGTTTTGGGTTGGCGGTTTGATTTGTTGTATTGGACAATTAATCTATTTTTATTGTACTTATAAAGGTTTAGATGAAACTTCTAGTAGTACTGTTGTTTCAATTAGCCTAGTTGGTCTTTCTGCATTTTTAACTGCTATAAATATTTTTAATCGTATTGGTAAATTTGCTGGTGCAGGTTCACTTATTCCTATAACTGGTTTTGCTAACTCTATTGTTTCCCCTGCTATGGAATATAAGTCTGAAGGTTATGTTATGGGAGTTGGAGCAAAAATGTTTACAGTTGCAGGTCCTGTACTAGTTTATGGTATATCGGCATCTGTAATTTTGGGACTTATTATGTGCATTTTTGTATAAGGAATTTTATTTCTTCAATTAATTTGTCTATGTTTTTGCTTAGTAATTTTAAAACTTTAAGCAAATTTGAAAGGATTTTTATATGAAAAAATTAGGTTTAAATACATTAAAGCTTGATAATCCAGCTAATATACTTAATACTGCATCTATTGTTGGTCCAAAGGAATCAAATGGACCTCTTGCTGAATATTTTGATACTTGTATTAATGATGAATTTTGGGGTGAAAAAACATGGGAAAAAGCTGAAAGTAAATTTATTAAAGAAGCATGTAATACTGTTTTGGCAAAGGCTGGGGTTTCTGCAAAAGATATTGATTATTTATTTGCTGGTGATTTGTTAAATCAATGTATTTCATCATCGTTTGGACTTCGTGAAAGTAACATTCCATTCTTTGGAGTTTTCGGTGCTTGCTCTACTTTTGTTGAGGGTTTGATTTTAGGTTCAGTCTTTATTGATAGCACAGCATGTAATAATATCTTATGTGCTACTTCTTCGCATTTTTGTAGTGCTGAAAAGCAATTTAGATTTCCACTTGAGCTTGGAAATCAACGTACTCCTACAAGTCAATGGACTGTAACGGGTGCTGGAGCTGCTGTTTTAAATAAAATGGGAGATGGTCCTTTTATAACACATGTTACTCCACGGTGTTATTACTGACCTTGGTATTAAAGATGCTAATAATATGGGTGCTGCTATGGCTCCTGCTGCACTTTCCACACTTTGTACTCATTTTGAGGATACTGGACGTACACCTGATTATTATGATGCAATTGTTACTGGTGATTTGGGTTATGTTGGTAAAGATATTCTTATTGATTTAGCTCGTGACAAAGGTTATGATATTTCTAACAATTATAATGACTGTGGTGTACTTATGTTTGATAAAGAAAATCAGGATACTCATTCTGGTGGTAGTGGTTGTGCTTGTATTGCAACTGTCTTTTCAGGATATTGGTATAAGCTTATGAAAGAGAAACAAATTAGGAAATTACTTTTAATTGCTACTGGCGCTTTAATGAATGCTACTTCTTCTCAACAAAGCGAGAGTATTCCTGGAATTGCGCATGCTATTTCTATTGAAATGTAATTTGCTGAAAGCGAGGAAAAGAGAAATTATGGATTTTTTTCAAAGTATTGACTGGATGAAAATGCTTTATTGTTTTATTATTGGTGGTATAATTTGTATAATTGGTCAAATTCTTATTGATAAAACTAAACTTACTCCTGCAAGAATTTTAGTTATTTATGTTACTGTTGGTGTTATCCTTGGTGGACTTGGATTATATAAAAAACTTATTGATTTTGCAGGTTGTGGTGCTACTGTACCCCTTACAGGTTTTGGAGCTAACCTTGCAAAGGGTGCAATGGAAGCTGTAAAAGATCAAGGCTTACTTGGTGCATTTATTGGAGGTGTTAAAGCTTCTGCTGGTGGAATTGCTGCTGCTGTGTTCTTTGGATATATTGCTTCATTAGTATCAAAACCTAAGATTAAGAAACAATAAGTTAAAAGCTTGCTAAATCAATAAAAACTCAGGGTTGTAGCCCTGAGTCCTTTTTTTATTAATCCATTATTTGTTTTCTTTATCAGCTTTTGCTTCTTCTTTTTTATCTTCTACTTTTTCTTCTGTCTTAGCCTCTTCAGCTTTTTCAACTACTTCTTTAACTTCTTCTACTGTTTCAGTAGCTTCTGTTTTTGCCTCTGTTGTAGTTGTTTCTTCTGATTTTGTTTTAGTTTCTTCAACTGGCATTTCTTCTTTAACTACAACATCCTCTCTCTTTAAGTCTGCTCCTACGTTTTCCTTAGTTTTAGCAGCTTTTCCTACTCTGTCTCTTAGGTAGTATAATTTAGCTCTACGTACCTTTCCTACTCTTACAAGTTCAACTTTTTCAACTAATGGAGAGTGAATTAAGAATGTTTTTTCAACTCCAACTCCATAAGCAACTCTTCTTACTGTAAATGTTTCATTTAATCCACCATTTTGTTTTTTGATTACTATACCTTCAAAAACTTGGATTCTTTCTCTGTTTCCTTCTTTAATTCTTTGATGAACTCTTATTGTATCACCAACTTTAATATCAGGAACTTTGCTTTTTAATTGTTCGTGTTCAATTGATTTAATAACGTCCATTATTAACTCCTTTCTTAAATTTAATTTTCTAATTTTTGAGCAAATACTTTTTTTACTTGTTCTTTTTGGTCTTTATTTAAAAGTTCTGGTCTTTTCGTATATGTTTCAATCAATGATTGATTATATCGCCATTTTTCAATTTCTTGATGATTTCCTGAAACGAGTACCTCTGGTACTTTTTCATTTTCAAATTCTAATGGTCTTGTGTATTGAGGATATTCTAATAGATTATTTGAAAATGTTTCTTCCATAATAGAATCCTCATTTAGAACATTCGGTACATATCTTGCAACTGCATCTATTAAACACATTGCTGGAAGTTCTCCTCCTGTTAATACATAATCTCCTATTGATATTTCCTCATCAACTATCTTTTTTAGAACT
Source organism: uncultured Clostridia bacterium (assembly GCA_949746675.1). GTDB lineage: Bacteria > Bacillota > Clostridia > TANB77 > CAG-508 > CAG-793. The sequence continues at coordinate 29,356 of CATKDT010000077.1, read as the reverse complement.
CTTTCGTCTATTCCTTCGTAGTGTCCACATAATAAAATTAAATGTTCTTCTTTAGCAAGTTTGACTACTTTTTCTTGGTTTAATGTTTTTCCTTTTGGTGATAAATATATAACTTTTGCATTTTCTCTATCTTTAATAGATTTGTAAGCTTCATATACAACAGTTGGATTTATAATCATTCCAGCTCCACCACCATATGGTGTGTCATCAACATGTTTGTGTTTATCTGTCGAAAAATCACGTATATTGATAGTATTAAGCTCTATTAAGTTGTTTTTTATAGCTCTTCCAATTATGCTTTCTTTCACAGAAGTAAACATCTCGGGAAATAAAGTTAAAACATCAAATTTCATTTTGATTATGCCTTTCGCTCACTTAGTTTGTTTTTTGTTAATTAAATTTATATGTCAAATTCAATCTATTTCACTCTGTCGTCAAATTATATCTAAATTAACCCTTTTATAATGTGAACTGTCATTCTTTTACTTTCTAAATCAATGTCCTTTATAACTTCTTTTATTGCAGGAAGTAATATTTTTCCTACTTGATATACATCATTTGCACCAGTTGTAATTACATTGTCTAACTTTCCTAGAAGTTCACCTTCTTCAGTTACAACATCTATTCCTATTAAATCTTTAATATAGTATGTTCCTTTTGGAAGCTTTGGAGCATCAATTTCTTCCATCTCAACTGTTTGTCCTATATATTCTTCTACAAGGTTTATATCATCTATTCCCTTTATTTTTATTATAGATACATTCTTCTGAAATCGAATTTTTTCTATCTCCATTTTTTTCTTTGCTATATAGATTGTTTTTACTTTTTCCATATAGCTTACATAAGGTAAAACTTTTATCTCGCCCTTTATCCCAAAAGTATTTACAACTTTTCCAATTTCCATCATAGTATATCAATTCCTTTTATATAAAGTATTAATCTAGAAATTCTATGTCTACTTTCTTTTGTTCTCTTGCTCCTACAGATTTCATAAGAGTTCTTATTGAATGTGCAATCTTTCCTTGTCTTCCAATAACTTTCCCCATCTCATTTTGTGCAACTTTTACATTAAATGTTACTCTATTTCCATCTTCATGTTTTTCAATTGAAATGGCTTCTTTGTCATCAACAAGATTTTCAATGATTGTTTTTAAGATATTGTCCATTTTGCTCTTTCCCCCTTAATGCATTATTTTGTAGCTTTTTTTATTAAAGCTTTTACTGTATCAGTTGGTTGTGCTCCATTTTGTATCCATTTGTTAACTTTTTCTGCATCAAGTGTTATTGTTTCTGGATCTGTCATTGGGTTAAATGTTCCTATTTGTTCAATTATTTTGCCATCTCTTGCTGATCTTGAGTCAGCTACTACAATGTGATAAAAAGGTGCTTTTTTTGCTCCAACCCTTTTTAATCTAATTTTTACCATATTTTTCACCTCCTAATTATTTATAAAAATTTATAAAATATTGGTATATGAACAATTTACTGTATTTCTTGTTGTTACTAAACTTTTTGTTCATTACTATAATATTTAACTATTTTAGTATAATTCGTCAAATTATGATTTTATTAAGCATTTTCTTCGTCCGAATTTTTCGAATTATTTTAATTTGTTTTCTAGTTCTTTTAAGTCTTCTTCTGTCATATTGTCTAAATCAAGATCCATGCTTTTCATCATTTTCTTCATTCTAGGATCCATATTTCCTTTTCTCATCTTGCGCATCATATCTTGTGTAAGTTCAAATGATTTCATAAATTTGTTAATGTCTTGTACTTGAGTTCCTGAACCATTTGCAATACGTATTCTTCTTGTTGCATTTAATAGTTTAGGATTTTCTCTTTCTGCATTTGTCATTGAAGATATTATTGCTTCAATTTTGTTAAATTCATTGTCATCAACATTGATATTATATTTGCTCATTCCTGGTATCATTTTTAATAATGATGAAAATGAGCCCATCTTTTTTACTTGTTTTAATTGTGCTAGATAATCATTTAAGTCTAAGTCTTTATTTTTCTTAAACTTTTTCTCTAATTTTTCTGCTTCTTCTAAATCAAATTTTTCCTCTGCTTGTTCTATAATTGAAAGCATGTCTCCCATTCCAAGTATTCTTGATGCCATTCTGTCTGGATGAAATTCTTCAATTTCATTTAATTTTTCGCCTGTACCCGCATACTTTATAGGTTTTCCTGTAACTTTTTTTACTGATATTGCAGCACCACCACGTGAGTCACCATCTAGTTTTGTTAATATAATCCCATCAATTCCAAGATCTTCATTGAATTTTGTTGCTATGTTTACTGCTTCTTGTCCTGTCATTGAGTCTACCACTAATAGTATTTCATGTGGTTTTAGATTTGATTTTAGGTCTTTTAATTCTTGCATTAGAGTTTCGTCAATTTGAAGTCTACCTGCTGTATCAATTAATACTATATCGTTTAACTTACTTATTGCTATCTCTTTAGCTTGCTTTGCTATTTTTACAACGTCTTTTTCAGCTTCATTTGCATATACTGGAATTCCAAGTTCTTTTCCTACTACTTGTAATTGTTTTATTGCGGCTGGTCTATATACGTCGCAAGCTACAAGTAGTGGGCTCTTTCCTTGTTTTCTAAGTAAATTTGCAAGTTTTCCTGCTGTTGTTGTTTTTCCTGAACCTTGAAGTCCTACTAACATTACTACTGTTGGAGGATTAGGTGTAAAAGCTATCTTGCTATCAGTTCCACCTAGAAGTTCTATCAATTCATCTTTAACAATCTTTACTACTTGTTGCCCTGGTGTTAATGATTTTAATACATCTTGTCCTAGTGCTTTGTCGTGTATATTTGTAATAAATTCTTTTACTACTTTATAATTGACATCAGCTTCTAGTAATGCAAGTTTAACCTCTCTAAGCATTTCATTTAAATCTGATTCTGTTATTCTTGCTTTTCCCCCAAGTTTTCGTGTAAATGCTTGTAGCTTTTCTGATAGTCCTTCAAAGGCCATTTATTTTTCCTCCTTGTATGTAATTTATATTCTTTTGTATAAAGTGTTAATACATTAGATTTAAACTATATAGCTTAATTCTTTTTGTACTTCATTTAATACTTTTTCAATTTTTTTATCTGATGATGTATCTTTTAGTTCGCTTAATTGTGAAAGTACTAATTGAATTGTTTTTTCATTTTCTTGTGTTCTTTTCATAATGTGTAGTACCTTTTCGTATTCGAATAGGTTTTGCTCTCCTTTCTTAATGATGTCCCTTACTGCTTGCCTTGATATATCATACTGTTCTGCAATTTCTGCTAAGGATAAATCTTCATTATAATAGTCATTTAAAGCATTGTATTGTTTTTCAGTTAAAAGTTTTCCATATATCTGCCATAGTATGCTTATTTCAATATGTTTTTCCATTAACTTTCTCCTTTTTGCACACTTTAATCTTAAATATGCTTTGTGCTTTAAATGTAAAGCATATATACTTTACACCTTTTTTATCCATTTGTCAAGAGATTTGATAAAAAAAGTTGTTTTTAAGGTAAAAAATAACTATATTCTTTAGAATACAGTTATTTCTCTATAACTTCCATCGCGATTTTATAGCTTAATTTATATAAATAATCTATTTTACTACTATCTAAAAGTGATATATGATTAGTTTTTATTTTTATAACTTCATCTGCTCCATACATTTCATAATCAGCCAATTCTTGTGATAAAAAGTGAATTGATGAGTTTACAATTTCTATAATATTTATATAATCATATTCTTTAAGTTCCTCTTCAAATATTACACTTACTACTTTATCTGCCCCCATAAGTTTAGTTTCTTTCCATGGTACATTTTCACGAATTCCTCCGTCAATTAGTTCTCTTCCCTTATATTTACATGGACTAAATACTCCTGGGTAGCTACAACTAGCCCTAACGGCTTTTGCTATATCCATATCATCTATATAAACAACCTTATCTGTATTTGGATTTCTACTTTTTTTAGATGAAAAAATGTACACTTTACCATTTTGTAAATCAACACTTGGCATAAGCAGTGGCATTTTTACCTGATTTATGTTTGTAATTCCTTTTGCTTTACATAGTTTTCTCATTAACTCTTCAATCTTATTTCCGTTGTTTAGTCCTTGTATTAAAATTTCACCTTTAAAAATTAAACCTAGTGCTAATTTTAGTATATTTCCTATACTTACATAATTTATTTCCTTGCAATATTTCTTAAATATATGATAAATCTCTTCTGGCTTATATCCAACAGCATACAATGTACTTACTATACTTCCTGATGAAGTACCTGATATATAATTAATAGGTATATTCTTTTCCTCAAATGCTTTTAGTACTCCTATGTGAGCTGCTCCTTTTACTCCTCCACCAGCTAGAGATAACCCTAATTTCATTAAATATCTCCTTAAAATATATTTGATAATAATTATCTTAATATATTTTATTTCAATTTTATAAATTGTGTGAATTCATATTGAAGTATTAGCTTGTTAGCGTTTCTAATTTTATATGTTAATGTTATTTTACTAAATCTCTTGAAATTAAAGCAATTTTATTATATAATGCATTTAATTATTGATTTGTAATTTTTATAGATTTTAACATAACTATTTATACATAGAAAGGACTAGCCTAAATATGAAAAACAAGCTTTATGAAGGACAAAAACTGAATAACTTTAGAGAGTTAGTTGATTTATACAAAAACAAATATTCTGAAAATATTGCTTTTGAATATAAAAGAAACCATGATGATACTGAACATGTGAAAATTAGTTATGCAAAATTTGCTGAGGATATTGAAAACCTTGGTACTGCATTGCTAAAAAGTTCTTCAAAGCGTATTTGTATAATTGCTGATAATCGTTATGAATGGTTTGTTTCATACTTAGCAATTACTACTGCTGGTCTTTGTGTTGTACCTCTTGATAAGTCTCTTCCAGATAATGAAATTATATCTCTTATTGAGCGTTCTGAGGCTGATGGAATTTTTTATTCTAAATCATACGAGAATGTAATTAATTCATATAAAAATTCACATACTAAATTTAACACCTTTGGGTTTGATAATGGTGACTTTGATAAGCTACTTGAAAATGGAAAAAAGTATAATCATAATAGTTATAATAAGGTTAAAATTAAAGAAGATGAAATGTATATAATGATTTTTACTTCTGGTACAACTTCTATCTCTAAAGCAGTTATGCATTCCCAATATGCAATTTGTATGGACTTGTATGCTTTAAGTCAAATGATAAAAATTAAAGAAAGTGATAAATTTTTATCATTCTTGCCTCTTCATCATACTTTTGAAAATACTACTACTTTCCTATTTGGTACTTCTTGCGGATATACTGTTGCTATTTGTGAAGGTCTAAAATATATCCAAAAAAACTTAGTAGAATATCAAATTACTGGTTTTGTATGTATTCCACTTATGCTAGAAATTATGTATAAAAAAATATGGACAACTATCGAAAAACAAGGAAAGACTAATCTTGTCAATCGTATGAGAAAAATATTTAGACATTTTCCTATATTGATAAAACGATTGGTATTCAAGTCTATTATTGATGGATTAGGAGGAAAGCTTAAAATTATTATTAGTGGTGGAGCTGCCATGGATGAAGAAACTCTTCAAGGATATAATGATTTTGGATTTGATATTCATCAAGGTTATGGATTAACTGAAACTGCTCCAGTTATCGCTGGTGAAAATAGTTTTGAAAAAAAGGTTGGCTCAATAGGCTTTCCGCTTCCTACTGTTGATATAAAAATTGATAAACCTGATAAAGATGGCATTGGAGAAATTATTACTAAAACTCCAACTATTATGCTTGGATACTATAAAAATGATAAGGCAACTAATGAAGTTATTGTTGATGGGTGGTTTCATACTGGTGATTATGGTTATATTGATGAGGATAGTTTTGTTTTTGTTACTGGTAGAAAAAAAGATATGATTGTTCTTAAAAATGGTAAAAAGATTTTTCCAGAAGAAGTTGAAACTCTTATAAATAAATTGCCTTATGTTACTGAAAGTATGGTTTTTGGGTATATTGATAATAATAAACAGTCTCGTAATCAGGATGTTGTGTTATATGCTAAAGTAGTTTATGATGAAGATAAACTTAAAGATACTTTCCCTTTTGATAAAAATAGCAAAATAGATAAACATGATTTCTATTGTGATAAAATATCAAAAGATATCAAAACTAACATTAATAAACAAATGCCAGCATATAAATATATTAGAAATGTTATTATTACTGATGTTCCTTTAATTAAAACTACTACTCAAAAAATTAAGAGAAGCGAAGAAATGAAGTTAATTAATAAAGAGTTAAATTAATTATAAAAAGTTCTTGTTGATATCCTCAATAAGGACTTTTTTATATAAATAATTATTAAGATATTTTCAATGAAACTAACTTTGCTTTTTCCCAAAAATATTATCTCATTTATTTTTTTTATAACATATGTATATATTTAAATTCTTTTCCATAATTCCAGATAGTGGTTGATCTGCATATAAATATGTATATCCTTCAAATTCTAAAACTTCAGCTTCATATGTATTGCCTTCATATACACTTGATATACGTACCTTCATAGAACTGTTTGCATCTAAGTCTTTATAGTATACTTTTAAAACATACTTTTTCTTTTTTATTGGTGTTTTTTCTATATTTACTTCTGCTATATGTATATACTATTCTTTTATGTATTTGGCCAATACATAATTTTTCGTAGATAAAATTACTACTATTATTAATAAAATACCTAATACTTTTTTTGTCATTTTGCCTCCTTTCACTCTCTAATATGCGCTCATCACCATCCACGTTTTTTCAAAAACACGTTTGGCGATTCTTTTTATTCATTCATATCCATTGTTGTTTTTTCTTATTTAGGTTGTATTTGTTCACTAACTAATTTTGCTTTTATGTTTCCTTTTATTTCCTCATTGCTATTACTTGTAATTTTTATATTATATTTATGTGTTTCTTTTTTGCCTGCTTTTATTAATGTTTTTTTAGTACTGCTATTCTGGATTTGTATGTTGTTTCCATCCATTACAACAGTTATATTAACTTTTGACATATCAATGTCGTCTGAATAAAATTGTAAATAATAATTCTGTCCTACTTCACTAATCTTGTCATCCTTGTAATTTGAAACGTTTAATATTAAATCTACACCTTCAGTGCCTGTTATAATTTTATTACTTTCATCTTCTTTTGATAGTTCTATTATTGGTCTTGCAACTTTAGTTGTAACTGTAATATTTTGATTACTACAGTACTTAGCAAATACTATGTTACTCATCGAAAATATTAATATTGCAATGGTTATAGTTGTATATATTACTTTTTTCTTTTTCATTTATACCGTCCTTTCGCTTAATTTGTTTTGATATTTCTTTTATAATTGCAAGAAAATCGAGGTAGCATATTTTCATGCAATATTATCTAATTAACTGTTATTTGTTATTATGTAGGTATAACTTGAGTTCCTGTTACTGCTATGTCAAATGAGAATAAGTTTGCTATTTTCCCTTCTTCTGTGTCTATCTTGTCGTTTCCAAAGATCTCCTCACCAATTCCAGTTTCATAATCCCATCCCCAGTTTATGTTGATTTCTTTTACCTTTTTTGATTCATTTGCCTCTATTGTTCCTGCTAAAGCAGTAGATAATGTATCCAAATTATAATATCTTTCTTCTCCAATTTTAAAGTAAAGATTAGTTGGTTTATTTTTTACATTGCTAAATGCTACATTATAATTAACTCCTGTTTTTGTTCCTGTTGCATCTACTGTTATTGTAAAATTACCACTAGTTCCTGGTGCTATTTCTCCATCTGCTATTGTTTTAGCTGTATATGTTTTTCTTCCTAGGTTTATTTCTCCAATATTTTTCATGTCACTATTATTTACTTTAAAGCTCCATTTTCCAACTTGTGCTCTTCCATCTGCATTTATTGTTGTTATGTATTTTGCATATGAAGTAACTGCTAATAGTGAGATTACTAATATTGCAGTAATACTTAAAATTAAAATTTTAAATCTTATATTATTTTCCTTTTTACTTTTTGTCATATTAAAATGTTCCTTTCTTTTTGTTCTTTTAGTGTTTTGTTGCTACCTCTTAAATATTTATTTTTATAAATATTTTTCCTATAATTTGTTACTAGTGTTGCAATTATTATTACATCTACTAGTGGGATGAATATGTATGGCTTTCTAAAGAATTCTTGTATTTTTCCTAGCTTTGGAAATATTATTAATGTTTTTCCTATTACATTTTCTTTTGATATTGCTATATCTTCTGTGTTGTTACTATCTCCTTTTGTTATTATTTCATTTTCATTTATTTGTATAACTCTATGTATAATGAAATTATCATTTTCTTGATTGTCAAATACTACAATGTCTCCTTTTTGTATATCTTTAGTAATTTTAATTAATACGTCATCTCCAATATTGATAGTTGGTGTCATGCTCCCAGTTAATACTTCAAATAGTGAATATCCTATGACATTAGCATATTTTTTTCTCATTATTGTTATCTGTATGACATATGATATTCCTAAAATAATTATTAACACTGTCATTACACAGAGTATGTTTAATATTAGTTTTGTTATTTTTTTCATAATAATTTATTTTCCTTTCTAATTTACTATTGCCTTTTTATAGCATCTTTTCTCTCAAATTTTCTTATTTTTACTTACTTTCTATAATGGTAAAAATATAATCCCGCTTTTAATTCCATATTTTTCCAATGTGCATTTTTAATTTTGGGTGCGATTTTACGCACCCTTTTTATATACTAGAATAATTTTTTACTTTAAGTCATAATAATTGTGATATATAGTGAAGTCTTTATGTTCTAAAAATCTTTTCACTTTTAAATATCAATAATCTTATATTACTCTATTATTTTCCTAAAATATGTTTTCTTGTTATTTCTAATAAACCTAATTTTGTAAATTCTAATATTTGAATTTTTGATCTATCTTTTTTTATTTCTTCTTCCATTCTATTTCGTACTTTTTCTATATCTTCAATTTTTTTCATATCTATAAAGTCAATTATTATTATTCCCCCTAAATCACGCAATCTAATTTGCTTTGCTATTTCCGTTGCTGCTTCTAAATTTACTTTAACAATTGTTTCTTCTAAATTATCTTTTCCTGTAAATTTACCTGAATTTACATCTATCGCAGTAAGTGCTTCAGTCTGATCTATTGTAATAAATCCTCCACAATTCAAATATACTTTTCTGTTTATATTTATTTCCTCATTTATTGTAGTATCCAATGTAATTTCTTGATTTTTATCAATTTTTTTTACAAAATTAAGTATTTCTTCATTATTTGTTACTATCTCAAGTCCCAAAGGTTGAAAGTCATTTATAAGTTTTCCTATAATTCCATTATTGTTATATAGCTCAAATGGTGGATTAATTTTTTTGCTTTTTTTTAATATCTCATTCCATTTATTTATTATATTATCTATATCTTCTTTTATTAATTCTTCCTCCTGTCCTTCTGCTGATGTTCTAGCTATTATTCCATATTTTTCCTTTTTATTCTTCATATATGTTGTAATTGCTGTAATTAAATGTTTTCTTTCATCTATGTCATTTATCTTTTTAGATACTGTAATAAATGTAGAAAATGGCATCAAAATTATATATTTTCCAACTAATTTTATATCCTTTGTAACACGTGGTCCTTTATTGTTACTGCAGTCTCTCTTTATTTGAACTATAATGTTGTCATTTTGTTTTATTATTTTAGATATATCTAACATATTCTCTTTTTTTTCAATGTTTTCGTCTTTTTCTATTAAGTCATGTATATGTATAAATGCATTTTTTTCTGTTCCAATATTAATAAATGCTGATTGCATCCCCTTTACAACATTAGTAACTTTTCCATAGTAGATATTACCTTCTAGTCTTTTATTTTCAAATTGTTCTTGATATTGTTCTATTAAATTACCTTCATTATATACAAATATATCTGCATTTTCCCTATTCTTACATATTACTAGTTTGTATGGCTTGTACATTATCTGGCAAATACTCCTTTCGATCTAATTGTATGATTATCTCATTTATAAAAGCTAATTGTATAAATTCATTGCCATTTCTATCCCTTTTGATATAATATCTGGCACTGCTTTTGATGCTTTATCTATTGTTGGTATTAACTTTTCATATTGTTCGTCCTTTAATGGTTCTATTACATATGCTATAAGTAATTCTTTTAGTACTGGCTTGCCTGTTCCTATTCGAACATGAATAAAATTGGTTGATTGTAAGTGCTGAACAACTGACCTCATACCATTATGAGTTCCTGCTCCACCTTTTTTCCTTAACTTTAAAATGCCTTCTTCTAGGTCAATATCATCATATATAATAATAATGTTTTCTATTGGAATTTTGTAAAAGTTCTTTGCTTTTATTATTGATTTTCCACTTTCATTCATATATGTTTGTGGTTTTAAAAGTATTACTTTTTCGCCATTTATTTCGCCTTGACCATATAGTCCTTCAAAGTTTTTCTTTGTTATTTCTATTTTATATTCTTTTGCGATTTTATTTATGACATCAAATCCCATATTATGCCTTGTTTTACTATACATAGGCTCTGGGTTTCCTAATCCAACTATTAAATACATAATCTTCCTCTTTCTTTTTTAAGTAGAGTTTACTACTTTTTTTGAATACCTTTATATTACTACTATTTTATTAAAATTTCAAGTTTTTGTCTGTAGAGTGATTTTTATAGAATAGATTTTTAATAAAATAATATAGTAATATAAAGTAGCTTATGTTTTCTTTAGTTTATTATTGGATTTTCATTTGTGAATTTAATAATTTTCGATATAAATTTTCTTTTGATTTAATATGCGCTTATTATATACCACTTTTTTCCATTTGTCAACAAAAATCGTTCGTCAAATTTCAACATTATTTTCTTTACTTTTCTCATTCTTGTAGTATCATTAATCATCTATCAAATAGTCTAAAATATTACAAATATAAAAACCTTAAAATCTTTTAAGATTTTAAGGTTTAGTTAAAATTATAAGTAAAATTTACAATACTATTTTATGAAATTATATTTTTTATTTAGAAAATATAACATTACTGCTAATCCAACTATTGCTACTAATCCAATAATAATATCTAATTCTCCTGCTTGTGGTATTGGTTTTTGTGCTGTTGTTTTATCATCGTTTTTGTTATTTTCTGTTGGCTTTTTTGTTGTATCTGGATTGTCAGGTTCTTCTGGTGTTGATGTTCCTGTTGGTTCTGGCTCTGGTTCTGTAAAGTTGTCCCAGTTGAATCTATTACTTCCATAAAAATTTATGTCACAAGAATCAGGAATAGCTACTCCTAATCCAATTGTTATCCCCTCTACTGGATGATATTTACCATTTTCATCATCAAATTTTGTATATACATAATAATAAGTATCATTTTTTACTTTTCCTAGTAAATCATCATGTAAATTTGCTACAAAAGTAGGACTTCCTTCAAGTATTCCGTCATAAATCGTTGAAGAATTTTTTGCATAATTTAGTAACTTGTCAAACCCATCTGCTTGATTATTTTTCTTAATTGCTGCTAAAATTGATTTATCTGTAATTTCGCCTATTTTAAATTGTGCTTTTCTTTTTAAGAAGTTTTCCATTGGTGTATTTAGTGATATATTAGTTAAAGTTGACCCAATCAGTTTTGTTTCAAATAATTCTGCATATTTTTTATCTGCTGGTCTTTCTATCTTTGCACTATGTACTAATTTTCCTGTTATTGGTTTTCCTGCTTCTGTATCATCTAGTTGATATATCCAAAAATACACATCTCCTTTTAGTTGTAATGCAGTTTCTAATCTTGCAAATGTTAGCTTTTTGGTTTCTAAATTATAAGTTCCATCATAACTTTCTCCATATTTACTACTAAATTCTGGTTCTGTATTTCCAATAGTATATCTTACATTCATATCTACTGGTTTTCCATTACTTTTTGTTGGTAATGTTATATTTGATACTTCTAAGCTATAAAATTGTCCATTATTGTTTGTATTTATTATCTTAAAACTTGCATTACTAAAGTCTGCTTTTGCAGTTTCTCCTCCTTCTACCGCTAAAACACTATTTGATAAAAATAATAAAACAAATATTATAAAAAATAAAAATATTCTTTTCATTTGTATCTCCTTTCATTTACTTTCTCGTCAATGTTATATTAAAAAAAATAAAAAGTCAATATTTTTTATGATATTTTGTAAAATTTAGTCATATTTTTATTTTGCACATCGGCCACAACAAAAAACTCAAAATCTTATAAGATTTCAAGTTTTTTTAATCATATTCTTTTTCAATACATTTATCTAAATATATCTTTGTTAATAGTTTCAATTGTTTTTTATTTTCTTCAGCTATATCAAATGAAAATATTTTTTTTGGCTCTGCTTTTATTATAAATTTTATTGCTTTTATTGTTGCGTCTGATAGTTCAATAGCTCCTTTGTCCTGTGTTTTGCAATTTTTACATTTAAATCCATTATCTATAAAACTAAAATATCTTAGTTCTTCATTTTTACCACAGTTAGAGCATTTTTCAATAATTGGTCTAAATCCAATTATACTTAGTAACCTAAGTTTATAAATTGATAATATAAAATCTAGTTCTTTATTAGATTCTGATATCATATATAGTGTATTTAATACTAGTTGTAGTATCCTATATGATCCTTCATTTTCTTCTGTTATGTCATTTGCAATCTTTGCTACTTCTACTGCATACTTTAGTTTGTCAATGTCGAGTCTAATATTATAAAATATTTCTATTGGTTCTGCTGAGTTTAAATTATAGCTACTTACACCTTTATAAATTATAAAATCTGCAAAACATAAAAATTGTGTTCCTGCCATAAGTGTACTTTTAGGTCTTCTCGAACCTCTAGCAGCACAACCTATTTTTCCAAGATCTGGTGTAAGTATAGTAACCATCTTGTCATTTTCACTCATGTTATTTTGTGCAAGTATTATTCCTTTTGTTTTTATTATCCCCATAAAGTATATGATTTCCCTTCGATTGCTTCAATTATTTTAATGTTATTTTATTATTATTTTCTATTATATTGCTTTCTTTTATATCTTCACTATTTATTATTCCTGTGTTTTTCATAGCTTTATCAACTTCTATTAGTTCCATCATAGTATTAATATTTCCAGTATTTTTAAAAGTATTCCATGCAATTTGTTTTAGCATAATCGTCTCCTTTTCTCATAGTTTTGCAGAGTGTTTAGATTAGCTCTAGAACTTTTATCCTTCGTCGCTTTTAAATTTGTTTACCATCTTTAAATCATTTATCCAGTCTTCTTTTACTTTTACCCAAAGTTTTAAATTTATTTTATCTCCTAGCATCTTTTCTAAATCTTCTCGTGCATAAGTTCCAATTCTTTTTAGCATTGAACCTTGTTTCCCTATTATTATGCCCTTATGTGAATCTTTTAAACAATAAATTGTTGCATCTATGTCAAAAATTTTTTCTTCTTTCTGTGTTTTTCTTTTCTTCATTTTTGTTACTTCAATATATATTCCATGTGGTACCTCGTCTTGCAATAGTTTTAGTGCCTTTTCTCTAATAGTTTCCTCTGCTAATTCTCTTAATGTTTGGTCAGTGTATTCATCTATATCATAATATGCTGGACCTACTTTTAAGTTTCTTTCTATTTCACAAATTAGCTCTTCAATATTTTTATTATTACTTGCTGATACAGGAACTATTGCTGAAAATTCATATAAATCTTTGTATTCATTTATAATCTCTGCTAATCTACTAGGTGTAATTAAGTCTATTTTATTTATTACTAATATTGTGTTTTTATTTGCTTCCTTAATTTTAGTTAATGTTTTTTCATCGATTTTACTTGATGTACTATCAATTACATATACAATTATGTCCACTTCTGGAATTGACTTCATTGCCGATTCATTCATTACTTCACTTAATTTTGATTTTGCTTTATGTACTCCTGGTGTATCCGTAAAAATTATTTGTGAGTTTGTTCTATTTACAATTGCTTTTATATTTTTTCTAGTTGTTTGTGTTTTGCTTGTAACAGCTGATACCTTTTCTCCAACTATTCTATTTATTATACTAGATTTTCCAACATTAGTTCTTCCTACTACTGTAACAAATCCTGATTTAAATTCTCCCATATTTATCCTCTTTAATGTTTAATTGATTATTATTCTAATTAATACATTTTTCTAATATTAGTTTATTTCAACATTTTTTTCTTCTTTGCAAATTTGTATAAATGTATTTCCATCATTTACTTTTATTTCGTTTCCATTTGTATCTTTATATACTGTTTTTGATGTTCTTGACGATTTAGAGCATAATATAGGTATATATTTTCCATTTGTTATATAGTATCCATTTTTTGTGCCTGTTGTATTCATTGTTTGTCTATCTTTTTCATCTATTGTTTGATTTTTTATAAATTCAATAATTATATTTTTTGATGTTACATCATTTTTTTCAAACCATTCTGTTTCTTTTATATTTTTTGAATATCTTATATAATTTTTATTGCCTTCATCATATGTCCATCTTACATTATTTGATTGTGAATATGAAATTTTAATTTCATTTGCATTTTTTACATTACTTTCTGTTTCTTCACTTTCTTCTGTTTTATATAAATCTTCTAAATTAACTTCATCAACTACATAGTTTAATACACTATTTACATCTGATGTTGTTCTATACTTTTTATTTTTTGCTATTTCATATATCTTTGATGTTGATGTTAAAACATTATGTGGTGCTGCTTTTTCCTTTACCCTCCAAAAGTCACTTGTTTTTTCACTTATTCCATTAATGTTATTAATTTTCATTGATTTTATGTCACTTTCAGCTTGTGGGCTCCATCCATAATGTGTGTATATTGCATCATTTTCTAAGGCAAAGTCTATAAAATAATGTCTTGCACTTCTTACTGGTCCTATTTTATCAACATCTTTCCCCTTAAATAATGCCATTAGTCTTGTTTCTCCGCCTTCAACAATTATTTCATATATCATATAAGCTTTACTTAATCCTGCATGTGGCATTGCTGATTTATGATTATCTATCATAATGGCTATTGGTCTATCTGTCCCCTTAAATATTTCTACTTGTTTTGTAACAATCTCTTGATTTTCATTTGTTGGTATAATGTTAGGTTCTTGCTCATTTGTTACTGTTGTTCCTAATTTTTCTATATATAAATATCCTACAAATACTGCAAATGCAATTACTATTAAAATAGTTAATATATATAATATTACTCTTTTCAAATGTCGCTTCCTCCCATCGTTTTTCAGCTTTTATTCAAAATCTATTTTATAAATACAATTACTTTAATTATTTTTCTTATCCGATTTTAAATAATGTAAGTCCATATACTAATAATACAATTAACACTCCCATAAATGCTCCAAATACCGTTTCAGCAAGTGTTCTAGTGTCATGCATTCTATTTCCTGCAACTAATATTGAAAGCGTAAGTGATAATACCAAAATTAATGGATCTTGTGAATTTATTCCTATCGCCGTAAGTATAGCAAATGCTAAAGCTGATTGCCCACTTGGAATAAAATTACTTTTTACTCCACTTGATATTTCTTTTATCTTCGTTCCTGATTTTGCTACAAGTACTGCTATTATTGTTAATATAATTCCTACAAATGCTAAGTGACTTGGAGATGCTATCATTTCCGAAAATATACTACTTCCTAGATTTATCACTTGTGTTTCTCTAAAGAATAAAAAGTAAGCTACTATTATTGCATTTATTGCTGATAATATTACTGCTCCTGCACCAACATCTTTTGCTATCTTTGCTTTTGGATGATACACATCAACTAATAAATCAACTATTGTTTCTATTGCTGTGTTGCACATTTCTGCAAATATTACAAAGAATACTGCAAAAGTTAGACATAAAAACTCTGCTGTTGTAAAATCATAAAATAGACTTAATATCATTACTATTGTTCCTAGTAATAATTGTTTTCGTATATTGGTTTGTGTTGATGCACAATATACAATTCCATCTACTGCGTTTCTACATGCCTGCAAGAAGTTCTTATTATATAATCTCTCATCACTATTGTTGGTATTTGGATTTTTCATTATTTCTTATATCCCCTTTATCTATGTTTTATCTGTTAATGCCTAATGCATTAAGTACTTCATCTTCTTTAGCTCTCATTTCTTTTTTCTCTTCTTCTTCCATATGGTCGTATCCCATTAGATGATAAAATCCATGAACTACCATATATGAAAGTTCCCTTTCAAAACTGTGTCCATATTCCTCAGCTTGCTCATATACTTTCGGAATTGATATTATAATGTCCCCTAGTGCTTCTTCAATTTCATATCCATTTTTTAACAGTTGGTTTATTTCTGCTTGTTCAAACATTGGGAATGATAGTACATCTGTTGGTTTATCAATATTTCTATACTTTTTATTTATTTTTTGTATTTCTTTAGGAACAGTTAAAGTTATACATATGTATAACTTTAGCTTACTTAATTTTTCATTTTCAAAACATTTATCAACAACGTTATTTATAATCTTTTCATATCCTTTGTTTTCATCTATTTTGTTATATACTATTTCAGCTAGCTTTTTCATCTACTAAAACCTTTCTTCTAACTTGTCCTTTCATAGTTTTCTCTAGTGTTCTACATTCATCTTTAAGTTGTTTCATATCTCCAAGATTTACCAATCTTCTTCTGTAAAATTGTAATATCCTAAAATATTTATTTCCATGATTTTCAAGTAGTTTCATATCAGTTCTAATATATAAGATTTGTTTTTTAACTTCGTATTCGTGATTTCCTTGTTTTTGTTTTACTTCATTTAAAGCTTTTCTCTTCTCACTAAATTGTTGATATTGTACTTTTTGTTCTTGTTTATCCCAATAAATTTTCACTGATAATAGTTTATCATTGTATTGCTCAATTAGTCTAAGTAATAATTGATATGCGTTTTCACGTTTTCTAGCTATTTTAGTGTCAACTATTAAGTTTCTAGTATCTTTTAATAGTTTTATATAACATCTTTCTGCTACAACTAGTGGTAAACTATGAACAAATAATTTTCTACTTATTCCTAGTAATATCATCTTTTTGTCTAATATATCAATTTGGTCAAGTTTGCCTACTTCATAAGTTTCAAATAGACTACATTGTTTTACTAATTCTTCATCTTCTATTTCCTTCATCGGAATTATATTAGCAACATAGTTCTCAAGTGTTTCAAATATTTTTTCATATGCCTCTTCTTTTTCTGCTGGAGTTAATTTTTCAGTTAATTTCATTGAATAATGTTTTAATAAAGCTTTATTAATTTTTTCTATTTCATATATATATATTTCCTTGTATTCTTCGAATATTTTTGTTTTATTTGAGTCATTTAGAGATGTGAAATCTAACTTTAATAGATATTCTTGTTTTTTTAGTTTATATTCCACTTCATTATTTTCTTTTAAATGTATTACATTATAATATTTTGATAATGCATCTTTTTCAAAGTCAGACGCTTTATCTGTTCTAACTTTCTTATAAATTGTATCTACTATTAATTGATCAATTGAGTCTAGATATAATGAATATGATTCTTTAAATCGTTTCTCTAGTATTTCTTCTTTGCCTTTTGCTGATTTCTTCATACTCTTATATGCTTTTATCATTGCACTTCTTTTTATACTTACAAGTAAATTGTTTATACCAGCTTGTGTTGGTGTTAATAGCTTGCTAATTGTATTTCCTAATTTTCCAAAGAATGTTGTCCTTGTATCGTAAATTTTTAAACTTTTTTCTTCTGCTCCCATAAGCGTCCATCCTTTCAAATTTTAAATTTATCTATGGTGCCTATCTCTTTTAATTATATTATGTATTATGTGTAGAAATTATGTCACTCTCAGTGTTGTTTCTGTCTCCTTACGGCCACAGCCGTTTGCCTGATTTGTTTTTATTTCTATTATATATAATTTAAAATAATTTAGTTTGTTTTATTTGTGTATATTGTATCATATTTTTTTTATTTTTAAAGGGGTTTTAGCAAATTTTATTTTATTTTTTGCGACTTTTTTCGAGTTTTTGCTAATTTCTTTTTATAGTATAAAAAATCATTTTTATTTTGTAGCTAAATATGCCTAACAGTTGTAATTAAACAGTTAGGCATATATTTTTTATCTAGGTATTGCAAATGACAGTATTCCACTTGAATATGGTGCTATATCATACTGTTGGTAATAAATATTTATCATTCCATTTTTTATGTAATAATTTTCTACTCTAAAGTTTTTACTAGTCAAACAACAATAATTTTCAAAATAAAAGTTGTTTCCATTGTCGATATTTGTCTGTATTTGTCCATTTATATTGTCAATTAGGCTCGATACATAATTAGGATCTTCAAACCACCTCGAGAGTTTTATCATTTCTGCTTCATTTAGATCCCACGTTTGTGATGTTCTTATTGTATTTCCATGTGCTCCTCCTGTAAATCTGTATTCATCTATATATAAACTTACTATTGGTTGATAGTTGTATGTAACTGTGACTGCTGATACTATCTCATATGTCATCGTTGGATATCCGTTTTTCTTGTTGTATTCATATAATTTTTTTGCTTCTTCAAATAAAGTAGTTTCACATTCTTTTTGTAATGCTGTTGCTTTTTTATAGTTATAGACATTAAATTTTTCGCTATTAAAAATTTGTGGGTATTCAATTTTATATTTTAATATTACTGTTCCTTTGTAAGTTAAATTCTTTTGTAATATTCTTTTTTCAACTCTTATCATATTTAACTCTCATTCCTTCCTCGAGGATATTATTTATATATACAAAAATTGTATCCTCCTAAATTATTATATTTAAGAAGATACTGTATTGTTCTTATTATTTGTTTTTTATACCTAGTTTTCCACATTTTTTATTCATATTGTTAATTGTAAAAATATTTTTTTGCCTTTTCTAATATTAATATTGTTATTACATCACATATATAACCTAAATCAATTAATTCTAATGCTTCTTCAAATGTACATTTAAATATTCCTATATACTCACTTTCGTCTAAATGTTGTTCTTGTACCTTTTTACATTTTTTTGCAAGATACATATTAGTTCTGCCTTTCGAAGTTGCTATGTCTTGATAGCATTGTTCTATTAATGGTATTATTTCTTGCGAAATACACCCTGTTTCTTCTAATAACTCTCTTTTAGCTGATACTAATGGGTCCTCTCCTTTTTCTACCAATCCTGCTGGACATTCTATTCCAACTGTTCTCTCTGAATGAACTCTAGGTTGAACTGTAAATAGTAATTCTCCTTCTTCTGTTTCTGTTAGTATAATGCAGGAGTTTGGTTCATTATTGTTTTTTAAGTACCTTTCTCTATTTATTGTTTCACCATTGTTTAACTTATAATCTGCTTGTATTATTGTTAGAAATCCATTTCCTATTTGTTTTTCATTTATTATTTCTATTGTCTTATATTTTTCTATTAATTTATTTAATTCTTCTATTTTTCCTTCTCTCATTTTCTCACCTCTCATAAATATGTAATTAGTTAGGCTTTATTATAATATTTTTATATCATAATTTTTTAAAACAAAACTGACGGTTTTATTCGTCAGCTTTGTTTTGTTTTATTTTTTGTCTTCTTTTCCTCTATTTGCAATACCTTTTGCTGCTTCTAGTAGTTCTATTGGAAGTGTGAATATTACTGTATTAGATTGATCACTGCTTAAGTCAGTAAGTGTTGCTAGAGTACGCAAATGAAGTGCTCCTGGAGTATCATTCATTATTTTTGCTGCTGCTGCTAAGTTTGTCGCCGCTTCTTTTTCTCCTAAAGCTTTTGTTATAACTGCTTGCTTTTCTCTTTCAGCTTCAGCAACTGTTGCTATAACTCTTTTCATTTCCATTGGTAGTGCTATGTCTTTTAATTCGACATTTTCTACTTTTATTCCCCAAGGGTCTGTTGCCTCATCTACTATTTTACATATTTCATCGCTTAATTTATCTCTTTCTGTTAATAATTCATCAAGAGTTACTGATCCTACTATGTTTCTCATTGTTGTTTGTGCTAATTGACTTACTGCATAGTTAAAGTTTTCTACTGAAATGATAGCTTTTGATGCATCAAATATTTTGTAGTATAGTACTGCATTTATTTTTATTGATACATTATCTCTTGTGATTGCTTCTTGTTCAGGAACATCTACTGTTTTTGTTCTAACATCTACTTTTCTATATGTATTGAATATTGGCCATATTATGTGCCATCCTGGCTCTAGTATTTTTGTGAATTTACCTAATGTAAATAAAACTCCTCTTTGGTACTCATCAATTTGTTTTATTGATGCTAGTGCAATTACAATTATAATTATTATTAGTGGTAGTAATAGTTCCATATCTTCCTTCCTTTCGCTCACTAACGTTCACTCATCGCCCTCCGTGTTTTTCTTCTAAAAACACGTTTGGCAATTCTACTTTAATCTAGTTTTGGAGCACCAACTGGACAAGTTGCAGCACAAGTTCCACATTCTATACATTTTGTTTCGTCAATTACATATTTGTTATCTCCTTGTGATATGCATTCTACTGGACAAGAGGCTGCGCATGCTCCACACATTACACATTCTTCTGATATTTTATATGCCATATTTATCACCACCTTTCTTATATTTAGGTTTTTATAAGGCTATACCTATAAACCCCCATACTGTATACTATATGTCATAACATGTATTCGAATTCTTATTTAAACTTTTTTATATTATTTGTCTACTATATATCATCATCTATACTAGCATTCTTTTGTTCTTTTTTGTCCATTGCTTCTATTTGTTCTAATTCCCTTATTTCTTGTTCTTCCATTTTTTCTTGATGTTCTTCAGTATTTTTATTATCTTTTATTATTGTAATTTCTTGCATATTGTATTTTTTCTTATAGGTATTTCCTTCTTCATCTTTTAATTTTACAGTTATTATTTCTTTTAGAACTTCTACACCATCAACAGTTCCTTCACCACTTTCTGTCTTTACTATTGCACCAATGTGTGGCAATTTTTTCATTTTCTCTTCATATACATTTTGTTCATATTTTAAACAACACATTAAACGTCCACAATTCCCTGTTATTTTTGAAGTATTCAATGATAAATTTTGTTCCTTTGCCATCTTTATAGATACACCGTCAAATTCTTTTAAGAAACTGCAACAGCACAATTTTAATCCACATATTCCATTACCCCCAAGTAGTTTTACTTGATCTCTTATGCTGATTTGTCTAAGCTCTATTCTAGTTCTAAATATGCTTGCTAAGTCCTTTACAAGTTCTCTAAAGTCAACTCTATTTTCTGCTGTAAAATAAAATATTAATTTTGAATTATCAAATAGATATCTTGTTTCAACTAAATTCATACTTAGATTATATTCTTTTAATTTTTTCTTAAATATATCTGATGCTTTATTCTCTTCTTGTATATTTTCTTCTTGGTGTTTTATATCATTTCTTGTTGCAATTTTTATAACATCTTTTAGGGGCTCTTTCAGTTTAGTTTCGTCTATTTCTCTATTTAATATCTTTATTTTTCCAAATTCTTGTCCCATCTTTGTTTCTACTATTACTTGATCACCAATTTTTAATTCTAAACTATTTGGATTAAAAAAATAAGTTCGACCATTTTCTCTAAAGTTAACTCCTACGACTTTTTTCATTTATCTTCCCTTTCACTACGCTTCGCTTAGTTAATCATCATCCAGAGTTTTTACAAAACTCTGTTTGATAATTCGTATTTTAATGTTGTTCGCTCATCGCCATTCGTGATTTTTCTTCGAAAAATCACGTTCGTCAAATCACATTTAAGGATTTGTTATGTTTATTATTAAGTAGTCTATACACATTTCATAGTTGTTATTTGCTAGTATCTTTTTCTTTGTCTTTTCAACTATCTCTACTGCATTTATCATTTTTCTTTTAAATAATATTATATTCATATAACTTAATATATCTATTATGTTTTCTTTTTGATTATATAATATCTCTGAATTATTAAATAATTCTAATTTATTTCCTTTTTCTAAGTTTTCAACTATTATATTTAATTCATCATAATTCTTCTTTTTTTCTTCGATTGTGTCAACTTTTTCAAGGCTTCCATCTAATAATTCTATTATGTTATTTAAATCTTCATTTGAATATTGTTTTAATTTGTTTTCCACCTCTAAATACTTTTTTAATTCTTCTGGTGTTAGTCTACTAAAATTTATTTTTATACATCTTGATTTTATTGTTGGCAATATTTTGCTTTCATTTGAAACGACTAAGATTATTACTGAGTATTCTGGTGGTTCTTCTAATGTTTTTAATAGGCAATTTTGACTTTCCTCTGTCATTAAGTCTGCATTATCTATTACATATATTTTTTTATTTGATATTATTGGCTTTTCTGCAATTTTTTCCTGTAGTAGTCTAATGTTGTCAATTTTTATCTTTTGATTTTCTGGTACTAGTTCATAATAATCAGGATTTGAATTTGCATTAAATTTTATACATGAATTACATTGGTCATTACATTTACCATTTTCCTGACACATTATGTTTTTTGCATATTCTCTTGCAAATAGTTTTTTCCCAATCCCTTTATTTCCTATAAACATATAACTATTTGCTATCTTTTTGTTTTTTATTGTATTTTCTAAATATATTTTTGTTTCTTGATTTCCAATTATCTTTTCAAACAATTTTTTAAAACCTTTCACTTACTTTTTGTCCACATTTCCAAATTGGCTAAATGGCCAAAATCTAAAAGATACTATACTTTCTATTTTTTCAAGTGGTATACAGCCAAATGCTCTACAATCTCTTGATACTGATCTATGATCTCCCATAGCAAATACTGTATTATTTGGTACTGTAAAATTATTAAATGCTGATGTATATGTTGTTGTTCCTTCGTCTAAGTAATCTTCTTGTAATTCTTTATTGTTAATATATACTTTTCCATCTTTTATTTCTACATAGTCACCTGGTAATGCTATTACTCTTTTTATATAACTTGTTTTGTTAAGTTCTAATACATAGTATGAAAATTTACTAAACAGTGATTTAGGTTGATAATTGTATTGAGCTATGGGACTTTCTGGATTTATTTCATCGACTTCAAACTTCTCTTTTGTTGGAGCTTCAAAGGTTATTATATCACCTCTTTTAGGCATTTTCTTAAATGTCCTTGGTATTCTATTCAACCATAATTTATCACCTTGACTTAATGTTGAATACATTGAATCCATTTGAACTGTTGTTGGAGTTCCTATGAAATATTTTACAAATAATGCTATTACTACTGCAATTAGCAAACAATATATCCATTCTAGTATATCTTTTAGCTCTGGGCTAATTTTTGATTTATTTTCTTCTGAATTCATTTAAAACCTCTTTCTCTAGCTTTCTCATTTTCATTCATTGTATTATACTTATCTGTCTTTTTGAATCTTTTTATGTTTTGTTACTGGTATTTTTAGTATTACTTCAGTACCTTTTCCAACTTCACTTTTTATATCAATACTTCCTCTATTTTTTTCTATTATTTCTTTTGCTATTGATAATCCTAATCCTGTTCCACCTGACTGTCTAGTACGTGCTTTGTCAACTCTGTAAAAGCGTTCAAATATTCTGTTTAAATCCTCTTGTGGTATTCCAATTCCATTGTCTTTTATTTTCACATAAGCATCACTATGTACAAAGCCTACAAATATATCTATTCTACCGCCTTCACTTGTATATTTTACACTATTACTAATTATATTTATTATTACTCGTTCTATTCCTTCTTTATCAGCATAAACCAGTGGAACATCTGCTGTTACAAGGCATTCCATATTTTGTTTTTTCTTTTTTACTTCTATTTCAAATTTCTCAGCACATTTCTTACTTAGTTCACCTAAGTCAAATTGTGTTGGATTATATTTGGTATTTTTGTCATCATATTTGGACAATGTTAATAGATCTTGCACTAATTTTTCCATTCTATCTGCATTATCATTTATTATTGTTAAGAAGTGTTTTTCTGTTTCTTTGTCACATTCTCCTTCAAGTAAAGTCTCAGAAAAACCTTTTATTGATGTTAATGGTGTTTTTAATTCATGAGATACATCTGCAACAAATTCTTTAGTCATATTATCAAGTTTTACTTGTTTTGTTATGTCTTGAATTACTGCCATTACTCCTGTTGGTCTTTTTATATCGTCTTTAAATGGTACAAATAGTACTTGCATTGATCCTTGACTATTTTCTATTGTTATTTCTGTTGAAGTCCAATCTTCAAGATATATTGCCTTCTCCATGTTTATATCATTGTTATATCTTGAAAATATTTTATTAAATGTATTATCTTTCTCGCTTAGTTCTAGCATTTGCTTTGCTACTGGGTTTATATACGTGATATCCCCTTTCATATCAAAAGCTACAACTCCATCTGTCATATGGTTAAGAATTGTATCTGTTTGTAACTTTTGTTGTCTATTTGCATTTTTTAGATTGTTACTTATGTCCATTATCATGTTGTTTATCTCGTCATTTTCTGTTGTTATATTGTTTAGTTCTTCATAAGGGTTTGCACTTTTTAGCATTTTAGACATTGGTTCTACCATCTTTTTGTATATTATTATTCCCAGTGTAATACTTATTATTGATAATATTATTATGCTTGCAAATGTTATCATTTCTATTCTGTCTTTTAATATTAAAAAGTTTGTCTCTTTACTAATAGTTAATGTAGTAACAAATCCCATTGCTAATGTTAAAATCAAGCTTATAAAATAAAATGTTAGTATTAATTTAAAGTATGAATTTTTCATTTATAGCTTTCCTTTCGTTCGCTTATTTATTTGCAATGTAATATCCTACTCCTCTTTTGGTTATTAGTATCTTAGGATTTGATGTGTTTTTTTCTATTTTTTCCCTAATTCTTCTTACTGTAACATCAACTGTTCTTATATCTCCATAGTATTCATATCCCCATACTTGTTCTAGTAAGTTTTCTCTTGTTACAACTTGTCCTGGTTTTTGTACCAAATATTTTAGTACTTCAAATTCTCTTCTTGTTAAGTCATTTACAGGTTGTCCTCTAACATTTGCTTCAAATTTATCAAGATCAAGTGTTAGTGACCCTATTGTAACTTTTGTTTCTTTTCTACTTTCCATTGCAGAGTCAGCATTTTCGTTTTTTCTAAAATTTGCTTTTATTCTTGCTATCAATTCTCTTGTGCTAAATGGCTTTGTCATATAATCGTCAGCGCCAATCTCTAAGCCAAGAATTTTGTCAATCTCTTCACTTCTTGCTGATAACATTATTATTGGCATATTTGCTTTTTCTTGTCTAAGTTTTCTACATACTGTTAATCCATCCATTCTTGGTAGCATTACGTCTAAGATGATTAAGTCTGGATTTTCTTCTAAGGCTATCTTTAGTCCATCCTCTCCATTAGTAGATGATAAAAATTTGAAGCCTTCTTTTTCAATGTTGAATTTTAATAAGTCTAATATTGCTTCTTCATCATCAACTGCTAATATTACTTTTTTTGATTCAGAATTTTCGATATTTTCCATAATCTCTTTCACCTCATTTGACAATTTAATTTTATTATATTTATATCATAAAATATTACATTTATCAAGACCTTTAACTGGTTTATTTTACTATAGTTGCATATCCTATCTCATTTTTATATATTTTTTTAATTATGTCTAGTAATTTATCTGCTGAATTTTGTTCTTTTCTGTCGATTTTTATCTTTAATACATGTCCCCCACTTGTAAGTTCATGAAAATTACTTTCTATTTTTATTTTTTTATTTATGTCATACTCTTCTGGTAATTCAAATGAGGAAGTATACATTTTTTTGTCTGTTATGTTTTCTATCTTTCCAAAAATTACTCTGTCTAGTTCTAAGAATTCTTGATCGATTTCTTTATTTTGATTTCCTACTAGCAAAAATGTTAAGTTGTATTTTTTTGAATATTCATTTACTTTATCATTCATTTTGCTAACTATATTTTTTGCTATTGTTAACGCTTCTAAATCTTCTCCTAATTTTTTATTTTTTGTAAGTGCTATTATGCTCTCATATAGTCCTGTGAAAGATATTTGTAAAATTCCTTGTTTTAATGCCTTTTTTACTTTGTCGTCTTCTTTTAATTTTTCTGCATCCATCCAAACATCTTGTCCCATTAAAAATGGAAAACTTGATACCTTTTTATTATTCTGTATTTCAAGCCTTTCTAACATTTGATCTTTTACTAAATCCATTTTTAGCATTAACTCGTTAATAAATTCGCCTTTATTTTCTCTGTGTTTTATTGCTATTCTAGGAAGATTAATTGTTGTTGATGATATTATTCCTCTACCTGATACTGTTTGTTTTTCACTATCGACAGCATTATCTATAATTCTATCTCCGTTTTCAAAATACGACACTTCTGTATTATAATCGCCTTCTTTATACATTTGTGAGTTAAAGTTTGTATCTAAAAATGAAAAGGCTATATTATTTGTTTTTACTGCTATTTGACAGGCTCTTTCTAATAAATCATAATTCTTGTCTTTTTCTTCATAGTTTCTACCTTTTTTTACTTTAAATACTACTTTTGGAGAAATCGGAGTTTTGTTTTCTCCTATCCCAGTTTCTATAGTTTTTAATATATTTGATATTATTATTCTTCCTTCTTCGCTAATGTCTGTTCCTAGGTTTATCGTAGTTAATTTACTTGGGCATAAGCTGTTTAGATCATGTACAAATGCTTCCATTGCTTGATAAGTTTGCTTGTTGGTTTTTTCTAGCGCTTTTTTATATACTATTCTAAACATTCTTTTTAATTCTTCTGCTTCTCTTGTGAATTTGTAAAATTGTTCTATATCAAAATCTATTGTTGTTAATTTGTCAATTTCTCTTTCTATTCCGTTTATGGCTATAAATTTATCATAATCCGTGTATTCTAAAATATCATATATGGTTTGCCTAAATTCTTTTTTGAATGTTTTTAATACTCCTGGTGCCATATAATAATCAAATGCTGGAATTGATTGCTCTCCATTTTGATCTTTTTGATTACTTGAAATTGCTATTATTGCAAGCATGCTGTATGAACTTATACTTTGTGGCTCTCTCATTGAACAATTTTCTGTTGAAAATCCATCTGTAAATAGCTTTTCTAAGTCTATCTGTGTGCATTCAGTTGACCCCATTGGATAACTTTCTATCTTGTTTATAAATATGTCCCCATTTTCATGTTCATCTGAAAATTTCTTTTTTAATAGATATGATGTTGCAAATTCTTCTGCTACTGTTTTTCCATAGTCCTCTAGAGTTTCTACTGCATTTTTATTGGTTTGTATCATTTCTCCGTTTTCTTTTGTTGTTAGTCCTAGTTTTTCTAGTGCTTTTAGAAATTTATGTTTTCTTTTTTCTTCAAAAAATATTTCTCTTGATTGATTTCTTTTTTCTCTATATTCTGAAAATGATAGATATACGTCTTCATAGCCATTTTCTTTTAGTTCTTCTTCTATCATGTCTTGTATTTCATCTATTTTTATTTTGTCTATATTTTGTTTTAAAATTCTTTCTATTACTTTATTATAAATTTTATTTACGTCATATTCATCATATTTTCCTTCTATGCTATCAAAGCCTTTTTTTATTGCGATTGCTATTTTTAGCCCGTCAAATGTTACTCTTTTTCCGCTTCTTTTGATTACTGTTAAGTTTGCTAGATTTTCTTCGTTCATCTTTTAATACCTCCACTTTAATGTTGGTTATTTTAATATTAATTTTTTCTATAGCAAGCATATTATAATATATTAAATATTTCAATATGTTTTGTTGAATTTTTTGAAATTTAAATTTTTTATTTTATTAATAAAAAATAAATGTAAACACATTTGTATCTACATTTATTTTTATTTTAATAGTATTTGCCTTTAACTAATTCCAGAATATTCGTACCATCCATCATTGCCTGTCATACCTTCTTTTGGATATGCATTAGCATTAGTACTCCTTACTTTTTTATTTAATATAGTTCCTTTTTGATAATGAATTACTTTTTGAATTGAATATTTTTTTACTATTCCCCATAAACAAGTTAATTAATGTTTCTATTTTTTCTCCTGCATTTTCTGCTCTCTCGAATACTCCTTTGTCACTAAATACTGCACTTAGTGAAACAGCTGCAAGAATTATTAATACTATTAGGGTCACTTAGTATGCTTTTAATATATTTTATCATTTATAGATCTAAATATATATCAGATATTTCCAAAGAACGATTTCTTGTATTTCCTGGATAAGCATTTACAGCTCCACATTGCATTGCTCCTATCCACATTATATCTCCTGGATTTGGAATTTTAAAAGTTATTAATCTATTTGATCCCCAATCACTTCCAACTTGGCCTAAAGTTAGTCCTGCAATTCTTTTGACTGGGCCTAAAATATCTGTACTGCCAGGATTTGACCCTTGTATTGGTCGTTCACTTGTTACATAAATTCCTCCCATTTCTCCCTTTAAATCGTATTGCCTTGTTCGAACTATGTTAATATATGCAGTACTCTCACCATATTGCCAATCACAAAGTATTCCAGCAAAACTTGAAACTCTGCCATTTGAACGAACATGTAATACAAGCAAGCCTTCATCATTAATAAAAGCTTCTGAGCCATCATCTATTGAGAATGAAAATTTGCCTCTTTCTAATTTTCCATTTCTAAAAATATAAATTCTTCCTGTATTTTTAAATATTTGTGTATTATTTCCAGCATTATCGTTCACTGATAAGCAAACAGTACTCCTACATTCCATATTTACACCATCAATTATAATATTTCCATTGCCATTTACCAAAGTTATTTTTTCTTCACGTTCGACTCCGCCTTCACTATTTATATATATTTTAGCCGATTTATTATCTATTCCTGAAATACTATCGTTTGTCTTTATAGAAACTTTAAGCCTATTTTTTTCATTTTCCTGTAACCATTCTACATCTAGTTCTGCCTCTGGTATAATATTATCAAAATTAAATCCTTCACTTCCACAGATATTTGTTTTTCCTGTTTCTGTTGTTAATAATACCCATAAATAATATGTTCCTGTAAAATCTTTACCTGTAATTATGTTATCTGTTGGGCAAATCTCTATAAATTCATTTTCTGCTGGTGAATTTGTACTACTTGTTGTCCATTTGTATTTTAGGCTTGT
>CATKDT010000076.1 GCA_949746675.1 uncultured Clostridia bacterium | reverse complement strand
TTTTGTCATTTTATTTTACTTTCTTTAGGCTTTGGAATGACACTTTTCCTTGACCTAATTGAAGGCAAAAAAAGGCAAATCGATATTTTTACCGATTTTCCCTTCTTTGTGTTTAATTAGTTTTATTTAACGATTTCCGAATTTTTCATCTATTAGCCCTCTAGATTTTATTCGTACAAAATATACTTTTGTTATTATACATCTTTTTATTAGTGGTTGTCAAGAGTTTTTGAAAGATTTTTTACTGATTTAATAATTTTTTTAATATATTGTCAATGTTAGGAAAAATAATATTTTTCATTCCATGATTATATAAATTTAATACTTTATTTGCCTTATATATTATTTCATTTTTTAATTTATTTGGTACCGTAATTTCAACTTTATTCTTAATATACTGATTTTCTATAATATTCTTTTGTTATAGGAAACATATTTTGAATTAAAAATGCACTATATGTATTTGCAACATACCCAAAAACTATTTTGTCTATTGAAGGTCTTTTGCCTAATTTTATTTATTTTTGTATTTTACTATTATATATCTTTTGGTATTTATTAATTTTTGTACTCACTGGAATAAACCATATAATTTTATCATTTTCTTTTTGAATGTTTATTTTTCTAATTCATATTTATTAGGTTAGTAACATTAGTGATCCAGCAATAATAATTAATCAAAACTTATGCACAATTTGTGACCCTAATTGTAATGCTAATTCTTGCCGCTGTTGGATTAAGTTCAGTACTTAGCGACAAAGGAGTATTTAGCAGAGCAGAAACAGCAGGAGAAAAATATAATGAAGCAAAAGCAAGAGAAGTATTAGAAACAGTGCTACTAACAGATGGACAATATGAAAAAAATATAAATCCAGAATATAACCAAGATGAGTTTCTTAATGATTTAATAAAAAATGAAATACCAGACTTTACCATAAAAGGAGATGTAGCTATAATAGGAAAGTATGCATATGAACTAGATAGAAGTGTACCAAAGATAGGCAGATACTTAGGCAAAGCAGAAGATCTAGTATGGCCAACAGTAAATGCAACAGTAGAGTTAGCAAATGATAAGAAGAACGCAACAATTAATATAAAGGCATTAGAAGAAAAGAATGGAATAAATAAAATAGAAATATGGCTACTAGGAGAAAAAATAGAAGAATACACATATGACAATATAAAAACAGAAGTAACAGTAAATCCACCATACATAGCAACACAAAATGGAAAATACACAATAAAAGCTTATGGAGATTTAATGTCAAGTACAACAGTAACAGTAGATGGAATAGTAGCCTCAGTAAAATTTGAACCAAACGGAAACAATGAATGGCAAAAATCACATTCAACAACAGTAACAATACAAGAAACAGCAGATAAAGTAGTAAAAGCAAAATATGCATGGACAAATAGTGTAAATACACCAGAGGATAATTTATTCCCAGAAGAACAAACATTTAACAGTGGAGACGCAATAACAAAAGATGGCGACACTGGTACATATTATTTATGGATAATGCTAGAAGTACAATCAGGGAAAAAAATAAAGTGGAGAAGTGAGAATTTTAATTTTGACAATGAAGGCCCAACAATCACAAATTTTACAATAAACAAATATTCAATAGATGGTCTAACACTAGCTGTAACAGCACAAGATACAAAGAGTGGGATAATAAAATTTGAATTTTATATAGATGGGGTAAGAAAAGGCAATTATACACAAACAATCCTCAGAACTACATCAAGTGTAACAAAAATAGTTAATATAACAGGATTAACTACAGGAAATCATACTTGTATGGCAAAAGTATATGATGCAAAAGATAATAACAATTCAAGCAGTAAATCAGGATTTACTAAGCAATATAAATGGAAAAAGGAAGAATCTATAACGACTACAAGTTATAATTGGTATAGTCGAACTGGTCAAACAGAGTACAACGTTAAAGATGACACAGTACTTTATGTTAAAAGTTCTATACCAACAGGAAGCCAGAATAGTCTTAGTGTATCTTGGGGAGTATCCGCCAAGAAAATTGGTAAAGCAAACACATTAGCTAATAAATATGTAACCTCTACAGATATGAATTTATATTATTATAAATTAGGTTCACTTAAATCATACAATGAAGATACTGGATGGGCTATATACAATTTAATCGAACTTAAAAAGTGGGAATCAAGTACCTCTACTTCATGGCGGTACGCCAAGTTATATTTATGCTAACGAACCAGATGCCTATACTGGAAAATCGAATTCTAATGTACGTTATACTTATATTGGAATAGAATAATATATAAATAAGTTTTACTAAATAAGTTTAAGCAAAGCAAACAATAACTTTGTTTGCTTTTTATTGTAATCTTTTATGCTTATGATTTTTTCCTATTACTATAGTAAATTTTTTATTTTAGTGATATACTAATTTCAAATATGAAAAATACACATATATATTTATTAACTTAGTTTTAGTGTGTTTAAGGAGTATTATGAAAAATAAAAGAGAAAAAGAAAGAAAGTTTAATTTTAGCAAGTTATTTGTAATTATTATATTGTTAGCTCTTATTGCTGGTGGTGTTTATTACAGTGCTGTTAAAATTGGTAACTTGAAGAAAATTGCCGAAAATAATAATGTGATTGAAGATACTCAGAAAGAGCCCAAGATTGTTATTCCAGAAGATAGTGTAGCTACTATTGTTGCGATTGGTGATACCTTATGCCATAGTCAAAATTTTAAGGATGCTTATGATAGTGAAACTGGAATTTATGATTTTTCACCTATGTTTAAGTATATTACTAAATATTTTGATGATGCGACTGTTGCTGTGGGTAATTTAGAGGCTACTTTTGCTGGTCCTTCTCATAAATATAGTGGTTATCCTACTTTTAATACTCCTGAGCATTTGGCTATTGATTTGAAAGAACTTGGTCTTGATATAATGACTACTGCTAATAATCATGCTCTTGATATTGGGTATTCTGGTTTAGTTTCGACTTTAGATTATTTAGATGATGCTGGATTACAACATACTGGTCGTGCTCGTTCTTATGAAGAACAAGAGAAAATTTTATTTAAGGATTTAAATGGAATTAAAACCGCATTTCTTGCTTTTACGTATGGTACTAATGGTATTCCTGTTCCAAAGGGTAAAGAGTATTGTGTTAACTTGATTGACAAGGATTTTATGAAGCGTAAAATTGACCAAGCTAAAAGTGAAGGTGCCGAACTTATTTGTGTTAGTATGCATTGGGGAGATGAATATAAAACTACTCCAAATAGTACTCAAAAGGATTTGGCTGAATTTTTGATTAAGAATGATGTACAAGTTATCCTTGGTTGTCATCCTCATGTGTTGGAACCTATTGAAATGAAGACAGTTACAATGGAAGATGGCACAACTAAATCTGGCTTTGTTATTTATTCTATGGGAAATTTCTTTTCTGCTCAAACTTTTCCTAATACTAGAAACACTTTGATTTTGAATGTTCAAGTTAGAAAAGATGGTGCTACTGGTAAGGTTAGTGTTGACCAGGCTACTTATACTCCTATTTATGTGTATGATAATGACTTGAATGCTAAAGATAGATATGAACTTTTAGATATTGAAAATATTATTGCTGAATATGAGGCTGGTGATAGTAAGTGGAGTAAATCTATGTATAATCTTGCTAAAACTGAACTTGATAGAACTGTTAAGATTCTAGGTCCTGAGATTTTTAATAGGAATGAGAACGTAGAATAATCTACGTTCTTTGTTTTTAAATTTATAGCTGTTGCTTATTAGTCTAAATTGTGTTATAATATATTTTGTTGTTTGCATATTGTAAATAATAGTACGCCACACATTCTCTAGAGACTTTAGGAGGTGCAAAATGGCAAACGTAAAAGCACATGAAGGGATTCAAGTTCCTTCGATAGATGTACCGTATTCTCGGCCGTCCTGCTTAGGCGATATTGAGCCTGCTGTCAAAGATTGCAAGGCTCGAGTTGCTGCTGGAAAGAAATGCTACTGCGTTGAGGTCTGCCACTGTCGGCAGTGTCAGGAGACTAATGACCCCAAATGCAAGTTAGAAGACCTTTTAATTCAGGGTGGCTGCGTTTTCGGTTGCAATCAGTGCTCAAAGTGCAAACCTTGTTGGTGAGCAGAAAAGGGGCTTCGGCATTGCCGAAGTCCCTTTTAAAACATTATTTTGTCGTTTTTTATACTATACTTTGTTTGTAGTATTTTTTTTGCTTTTTCTATTTCGTCGTTAGTTGGGGAAACTACTCCTTCTAATGAATATTCTAATCCCATGTTCTCCCATTTTGTTTTACCTAAGTCATGGTATGGTAATATTTCTATTTTTTCTACTGTTTCTAAATTATTTATGAATTCTGCTGTTTTGATTAAATCACTTTCGTTGTCAGTATAATCAGGGATTAGTACTTGTCTTATCCACAGTTTAATACCATTTTGTGAACAATATTTTGCAAATTCAAGCTCATTTTTGTTAGAAGTACCAGTTAGTTCTATGCATTTTTGTTCATCAATGTGCTTTATATCAAGTATTACAAGGTCTGTGTATTTTAATAATTCTTTAATTTCTTCATTTATTGGTAGGCTTCCTGCTGTGTCAAGTGCTGTGTGTATGTTGTTTTCTTTTAATTTTTTGAATAGTTCTATTAAAAATTTACTTTGTAATAATGGCTCTCCACCACTTGCAGTAAATCCGCCTTTTGAGCTTTCTATAAATGGTTTGCTTCTTAATACTCTATCTAATACTTCATCTACTGTATATTGCTTTCCAGTGTTTACTTCCCAAGTATCTCGATTATGACAATATTTGCATTTTAAAGGACAGCCTTGCATAAAGGTTACATACCTTATACCAGGTCCGTCTACTGTTCCAAAACTTTCAAATGAGTGTATATAGCCTTTCATTTCTCCTCCTCTAGTTTGAAAAAGAATTTGCCTAACATTAGGCTAATTCTTTTTTCAAATTCTACATTTTCTCGTGAATAGTACGGTTAATAACGTCTAATTGTTGCTCACGTGTAAGTTTTACAAAGTTAACTGCATAGCCACTTACACGAATTGTTAGTTGTGGATATTTTTCAGGATGGTCCATTGCATCTAGTAATAATTCTCTGTTAAATACATTTACATTAACATGGTGACTTAGTTGGCAAAAATATCCATCTAGTAATCCTGTCATATTGTTTATTCTTGTTTCTTCTTCATTTCCTAGTGCACTTGGTGTAATTGCAAATGTGTATGAAATTCCATCTTCTGAGTTTTCAAATTTTAGTTTTGCTAATGAGTTTAGTACTGCAACTGCTCCATTTTCATCTCTTCCGTGTAGTGGGTTTGCTCCTGGTCCAAATGGTGCTCCAGCTTTTCTTCCATCTGGAGTATTTCCTGTTGCTTTTCCATATACAACGTTTGATGTTATTGTTAAGATACTCATTGTTGGCTTTGAGTTTCTATATGTTTTTTGTTTGCGCAGCTTGTCCATAAATGTTTTTTGGATAAGTACTGCAAGCTCATCTACTCTATCATCATCGTTTCCGAACTTTGGGAAGTCCCCTTCTATTCTATAATCTACTACTAGTCCAAATTCGTTTCTTATTGGATATACTTTTGCGTATTTTATTGCTGATAATGAATCTGCTGCAACTGATAGCCCAGCTATACCACATGCCATTGTTCTTAATATGTCTTTATCGTGTAGCGCCATTTCTAAACTTTCATATGCATATTTGTCGTGCATGTAGTGAATTATATTTAAAGCGTCTATATAAATTTGTGCTACATATTCCATCATTTGTGTGTATTTTTTCCATACTTCATCAAAGTTTAATGGTTCTTCTCCTGTGATTGGAGCATATTCTGGTGTTACTTGCACTCCTGTAATTTCATCTTTTCCACCGTTTATAGCATATGTAAGTGTTTTGGCTAAGTTTGCTCTTGCTCCGAAGAATTGCATTTGTTTTCCAACTTTCATTGGACTTACACAACATGCTATTGCATAATCGTCCCCTAAATATTCTCTCATTAAATCGTCATTTTCGTATTGCACTGAGCTTGTTTGGATTGATATTCTTGAACAAAATCTCTTAAATCCTTGTGGAAATCTTGTAGACCATAGTATTGTTAAGTTTGGCTCTGGTGATGTTCCCATTGTTTCAAGTGTGTGTATTACTCTAAATGAATTTTTTGTTACTAGTGTTCTTCCATCTATTCCCATTCCACCAATACTTTCGGTTACCCAAACTGGATCTCCGCTGAATAATTCATTATAGTCTGGTGTACGTAAAAATCTTACTAAGCGAAGCTTCATTACAAAATGGTCCATTAATTCTTGTACTTCTTCTTCTGTTATTCTTCCATCTCTTAAATCTCTCTCAAAATAAATGTCTAAAAATGTTGATGTTCTTCCTATACTCATTGCTGCACCATTTTGTTGTTTTATTGCTCCTAAGTATGCAAAGTATAACCATTGTACTGCTTCTTTTGAGGTTGTGGCTGGTTTTGATATGTCATATCCATATCTTAATGCCATATTTTTTAAATCTTCTAGTGCTTTGATTTGATCTGCTATTTCTTCTCTTTCACGTATTATACTTTCACTCATCCAGTTACTTCGTGTGTTTTCAAAGTCTTTTTTCTTTTCTTCTATAAGAACGTCTACACCATAAAGTGCAACTCTTCTATAATCTCCTATTATTCTCCCTCTTCCATATCCGTCTGGAAGTCCTGTTAGAAGTTTGTTTTTTCTTGCTGCTCTTATTTCTGGTGTATATGCTTGGAATACTCCATCATTGTGTGTTTTTCTATAATTATGATATATGTCTTTTATTTTTTCTGATACTTGATATCCATATGCTTCACATGATTTTTCTACTATTCTAATTCCACCTTCTGGCATTATTGCTCTTTTTAAAGGATAGTCTGTTTGCAAGCCTACTATTTGCTCTAATTCTTTATTAATATATCCTGCTTCAAATGCATTTACATTTGATGCTATATCTGTTGCAACATCTAGTACTCCTTTTTGTCTTTCTATTTCATATAGTTCTAACACTCTATTCCAAAGTTCTTTTGTTCTTTCTGTTGGTCCTGCTAAAAATGTTTCATCTCCTTCATAAGGTGTATAGTTTTTTTGTATAAAATCTCTTACATTTATTGAGTTTGTCCAGTCTCCCTTTTTAAATTCGTTCCATGCTTCAAAATTCCAAGTCATTATTTTTCCTCCTTTTCGCTCATCACCATCCGTAATTTTTGTAAATTTACGGATGGTAATTTTGCAAATTATCTATTTTGTCGAATTATTGGTTGTTTCCATAATATGCTTTTAAGTATAGGTCTTTTATTTCACTTATTAGTGGATAACGTGGGTTTGCTCCTGTACATTGATCGTCGAATGCTTGCTCTGACATTTCGTCTAAAGTTTTTAAAAAATCCTCTTCTGTTATTCCATAGTCTTTAATTGTGTGTTTTATTTCTATACTATCTTTTAATTCATCGATTTTTACAAGTAATTTTTCTAGTTTCTCGTTGTCATCGTTTCCTGTTATTCCAAGACTTTCAGCTATCTCTGCATATCTTCTTAATGTGTGTGGGTGGTCATATTGTGGGAATGTTCCCATCTTCTCTGGAATTTCTTGGCTGTTATATCTCATAACGTCATTTAATACTAATGATACAGTTACACCATGTGGTAAGTGGTGGAATGCTCCAAGTTTGTGTCCCATTGAGTGGCATATTCCTAAGAATGCATTCGCAAATGCCATACCTGCTAGTGTTGCTGCATGTGCCATTTTTTCTCTTGCTTCTGGATCATTTGCTCCGTTTTTGTATGCTCTTGGTAAGTATTCAAATATTATTTTTATTGCTTCTAATGCCATGCTATCAGTAAATTCTGTTGCCATCATTGATACATACGCTTCTATACTGTGCACTAATGCGTCAACTCCTGATGCTGATGTTAGTCCTTTTGGTGCGTTCATCATCATGTCACTATCAACTATTGCCATTTTAGGTAACAACTCATAGTCTGCTAGTGGATATTTCACATTTGTTTTTTCGTCTGTTATTACTGCGAATGGTGTTACTTCTGAGCCTGTTCCTGCTGATGTTGGTATTGCTATAAAATATGCTTTTTCGCCCATTTTAGGGAATGTGTATACACGTTTTCTAATGTCCATAAATCTCATTGCCATGTCTAGGAAGTCTATTTCTGGATGTTCATATAGTACCCACATTATTTTTCCTGCATCCATTGCTGAACCACCACCTACTGCTATTATGCAGTCTGGTTTAAATTCACTCATTAGTTTTGCACCTTCTACTGCACATGCTAGATTAGGGTCTGGTGCAACATTTGAAAATGTTGTGTGTTCTATTCCAAGTTCGTCTAGCTTATTTGTTACTACTTTTGTGTATCCATTTTCAAATAAGAATTTATCTGTTACTATAAATACTCTCTTTTTATCCATTACGTGTTTTAATTCTTCTAGTGCTACTGGAATACATCCTCTTTTTATATATACCTTTTCAGGTGCTCTAAACCAAAGCATATTGTTTCTCCTTTCGGCTACATTCTTGTAGTTTAATAAGTGCTTTATTCCAACATTTTCAGATATTGAGTTTCCTCCCCAAGATCCACAACCAAGTGTTAATGATGGTGTTAATTTAAAGTTGTATAAATCACCTATTCCTCCTTGAGATGATGGTGTGTTGATTAGTACTCTACATGTTTTCATTGAATTGCAGAACTTGTCAATTTTTTCTTGTTCGCTTACTGTATTTATATATAGTGATGATGTGTGTCCCATTCCGCCGTCATTTATTAATTGTGCTGCTTTTACTATTGCATCATCAAAGTCTTCTGCATAATACATTGCAAGTACTGGTGATAGTTTTTCATGTGCAAATTCTTCACTTAATTCTACGCTTTGTACTTCTCCTATTAATATTTTTGTGTATTCTGGAACTTGAACTCCTGCTAGCTCTGCTATTGTGTGTGCTTTTTGTCCTACTATTTTCGAGTTTAGTGCTCCATTTATTATTATTGTCTTTCTTACCTTTTCTGTTTCTTCTGGATTTAGGAAATAGCATCCTCTTTTTGCAAATTCTGCCTTTGCTTGTTCATATACATTTTTGTGGATTATTACCGATTGTTCTGATGCACATATCATTCCATTATCAAATGTTTTTGAATGAATAATTGAGTTTACTGCAAGTGTTATGTCTGCTGTTTCGTCAATAATTGCTGGTGTGTTTCCTGCACCAACTCCTAATGCTGGTTTTCCACTTGAGTATGCTGATTTTACCATTCCTGGTCCACCTGTTGCTAGTATTGTATCAGATGATTGCATTAATAGTGTTGTTAACTCTAATGTTGGATTTTCTATCCATGCTATTATTCCTTCTGGAGCTCCTGCTTTTACTGCTGCTTCTAATACTATTCTTGCTGCTTCTGTTGTGCACTTTTTTGCTCTTGGATGTGGACTTATTATTATTCCATTTCTTGTTTTTAATGCTATTAGTGTTTTAAATATTGCTGTTGATGTTGGGTTTGTTGTTGGTATTACTGCTCCTATTACTCCTATTGGTTCTGCTATTGTTTTTATACCATAAGATTTGTCCTCATAAACTACTCCACATGTTTTTTCGTTTTTGTATTTGTTATATATATATTCTGAGGCATAGTGATTTTTTATTACTTTGTCTTCTACTACCCCCATTCCTGTTTCTTCTACTGCCATTTTTGCAAGTGGTATTCGTGCTTGATTTGCAGCTATTGATGCTGCTAAAAATATTTTATCTACTTCTTCTTGTGAATATTTAGAGAATTGTTCTTGAGCTTTTTTTACTCTTTCGAATACTTCATTGAATGAGTCAACGTCTTCTATCATTTTATAATTTTCGCTCATATTTCCTTCCTTTCTTTTGAGTTGTAGTCTTTAGGTATTATGTTACGTTTTTTCTCTTTTAAATTAGTTTTTTTCGTGCTTTATTATATCATTACGATTTTTTTTATGCAATGTTTTTCGGATAATTTTAAAGGTATTTTTATTGGTGTCTTATGGTAATTTTCTTCTCATTTCTTTGTTAATTTTTGCTGGATATCTTATAACATAAAAAACTGTTGAACAAAATATATTTTATACTTTGTCAACAGTCTGAACATTTTTATATTATTATTCTCTATCAATTGGTTTCATCAATGGGTAAAGTACTACATCACGAATGTTGTCGCTATTTGTTAAAAATTGTAGAAATCTATCAATTCCTAATCCCCAGCCTGAAATTGGTGGCATTCCATATTCCATTGCTTTTATATATTCATAATCAATACTCATTGCTTCTTCGTCACCATTTGCCTTTAATTCACTTTGTTGTAGTAATCTTTTTTCTTGTTCTCTTGCATCAACAAGCTCTGAATATCCATTTATTATTTCTTGTCCATTTACTACAAGTTGGAATCTATCAGATATTTCTGGATTGTCATCATTGCTTCTTGCAAGTGGCGAAAGGTCTGTTGGGTGTTTGATTAGATATGTTGGTTTTACTAAACTTGGTCTACTTACTTTCTTATATAATGTGTCAATTAAGTTTCCTCTTCCAAGTGTTTCAAGGTTTTCTGCTTCTAGTTTTATTCCTTTATTATTTATTTCTTTTAATAATGCTTCACTTGTTTCAAATTTGTCAATATCTATTCCAGCATCTCTAAGTATTAGGTCTCTAAATGATACTACTTCCCAGTCTCCTGAAAAATCAATGTCTTTGTCTCCTATTTTTACTATTAAAGTTCCATATAATTCTTCTATAATACTTACTACCATATTTTTTAGGAATTCCATATTATCTTCATAGTTCCAAAATGCTGAATATCCTTCTACCATTGTAAAGTCTTGTAAGTGGTTTGGATCCATTCCTTCATTTCTAAAGTCTCTTGCTACTTCATATACATTTCTAAATCCACCTACTATTAATTTCTTAAGTGTTAATTCTGGTGATATTCTTAAGTATACATCTATATCAAGTGCATTATGGTGTGCTATAAATGGCTTTGCTGTTGCTCCAGATGCAGTATTTTGAAGTGCTGGTGTGTCTACTTCTACAAAACCATGATTATCTAAGTAGTTTCTCATTGATTTTACTAATTTTGAACGTAGTAAAAATCTCTTTTTTGAGTCATCATTCATTATTAAGTCTAAGTGACGTTCTCTATATATTTGTTCTTGATTTGTTATGCTATGAAATTTTTCTGGTAATGGTCTATATGCCTTTCCTAAGAAAGTATATCCATATACTTGCAAAGATTTTTCTCCTGCTTGTGTTGTAAATATTTCTCCTTCTACTCCTATGAAGTCACCAATGTCAAGGATTTCATGCATTTTTTTGTATTCTTCTTCTCCTAAGTCATCTCTTTTTATTACTAATTGAATATGTGCTTCAATATCTTGTATATCTAAGAAGCTTATTTTTCCCATTTTTCTTTTGCTCATTATTCTTCCTGCTATTTTTACGTCTTTTTCTCCATCATTAAGCTCTCTTGCTTCTTTTATTGTATGGTTATATTTGAATTTTTCTGGACGTACCTTTATTCCATATTCAATTGCTTTTTGCTCTTTTTCGTATCTTACCTTTATTAATTCATCTATATCTGCCATATTAAACTTCCTCCCTTTCTCATTTTGCTATAAAGGCAAAATAGCTATAAAATTGTTCTTTCAGTCTATCCTCCTTTATTAACATTGTTATTGGTAATTAATTTTACTATATTTCATTGGTTATGTCAATATGGATATTGCTAAAAATTCCTAATATTTATACAATATAATTAAAAAGAGCTCATAGTTTTTATAAGCTCTCTTCTTTGTTTTATTTAGTCTATTGTTGTATCTGTTCTTCCTGTTCCAACTACTGCTTCTTGTAATGATCTCCATGTGTTGCATCCAATTATTCCATCTACTGCAAGCCCTACTTTTTGTTGATATGCTCTTGTCGCATTAGTTGTTTCTGTTCCAAATATTCCGTCTAGTCCTCCAGTTCTATAGCCTAGTGTATTTAGATTGTCTTGTGCAATCATTACATATACTCCTCTTGATCCGTTTCTGATTATTGGATATCCTCCTGTTGCACAGGCTGGGGTTCCACGTCTTTTATCAAAATGTACCCAAGTTGGTGTTAAGTTTTGTGGTTC
>CATKDT010000075.1 GCA_949746675.1 uncultured Clostridia bacterium | reverse complement strand
CCTTTCGTTTTTTGTTTCAGCTTTATATAGCTTATCTCATCACATAATATATTTATAAATTTTATAAATATATTATTTTTGTTTAGTTTTCCCTATTTTCAAAATTTTATTATTATTTTGAAAATAAAAATTTTTCTATATTGCTAGTCTGTCCATATTATAAAACACTTGCATTTTATTTGCAAGTGTTTTTAATTGCATTTCGCAATTGTCATCTATTTGTAATTTTTTTGTAATTTTTATATTAACTTCACTCTAAACTTGGATCAACATAAATAGTTTTATTATTGGTATAAATAACATATCCGTGGATTAGCACCATGAGGCTTTTTAACAAATTTAATTAAAGTATAATCAACTGGAACATGTGATGAAAATTTTGCTTTACTATAATATGCACATAATTTTGCACACTTAGTAATAGTTGATATTTTAGGCATTTCTCCATTACACTTTAATATTAAATGGCTACCATGAATGTCTTTAGCATGAAACCAATAATCATTATCATTTGCAACTTTCAAAGTTAGATAGTCATTTTGTTTGTTATTCTTACCAATGCAAACATTATATCCATCAACTTGAAGTTTTATATAATTATTAAGCATTGATGGATTTTCTTTGTTAGTAGATTTCTTTTTATTCTTAAATGTTAAGTCACTAAAAAGTATATTTGCTGAAATTTCGTCATATACTTCATCAACATCAGCAATACTTTGGCAATTATCTAGTCCTTGAATTAAAGATTCCAAATAATTAAGTTCAGTATTAGTTTGCTTTTTTTGAACACTTACTATTGATAAAGTACTTTTCATTTTATTATATTTCTTAAAATATTTTTCAGCATTTTGAGAAATCGACAAATTAGTATCAATTTCAATATCTACAGGATTGTTGTTGTCATAGTAATTTTCTAAAGTTACTATAATTTTATCATTTTCAATATTTTTGAATTCTTTAGAGTTATTACTATAATTATTATTCTTTATAACTTGGGGATCCAATCTATAAATATTAGAAATTAAAAGCTCTCCACATAATTTATACTTATCCATATTTTCACAAGAATTAATTTTTTCATTAATATTGTTAAGTTTACTAATTAGCTTATCAAGAGTATGACTTAGAATTTTTAATAAATCATTTCTATAATTAATAAATGTATCTTCTTGTCCTTTTTGATAATAAAAATCATCAATAAAAAAGTTTACTTTAAAATTATTGTTAATATTTATTGAATTATTATTTTCACTATTAGTTGATTTTTGTTCTATATTATCTGTATAAACACTATATCCTTTTTTAAAATTATTACAAAAACATTGTGTATCTTTTGACAAAATGTTACATATATAATCATAAATGTTTTTCAAACTACTTGATGATACAGTATTCGACAAATGTAGGTATTCTAGAGCAGATTGAATAAAAGCTTTACTTATCCCAACAAAAATATTAGGAATAGAACTTTCCAAAGTTTTACTTTCATAATTAGACACTAATTTTTCAAATTCTTCATATGACGTATTAGTAAAATCTACTTTATTAGAAATAGGAAAACTATACTTTCTTCCGTGGCATTATGTCTCTTGATTTTCCTTCGCTATCATATTTTTTTAATGCATCAATAATTGTATTATTTTCATTTAACAATATAATATTACTATATTTCCCCATTAATTCGATAGCAAGTGTTCTTGTAACTTTATCATTCATTTCATTAAAACATTCAAATTCTATATAACAAATACGTTCTAGTCCCTCGATATAAATTTTCTTAATTTTTGATGAAATTAAATATTTCCTTAAAATCATACAAAAATTAGGAGCTTGAATAGGATTTTCATTAGAATGTGTTGTTAAATGAATTCTATAGTTACTAGCAGTTGTATCAATATTTAAAGCATAACTTTTCTTATTATATATGCTCATATATATAGTATTCCCAGTGGGTTCATAGATTTGGTTTACTTTCCCATCAACCAAAATTTGTAGTTCTTTAATAATACTGTGTAAAGTAATTCCATCAAAAGCCATAATTTAATCCTTTCATGATAGTTTTTTAACTTAAAATATATTATAATACATTATTAAAAAAATATCAATAAAAGCTTGACAATCCGCATAT
This sequence comes from uncultured Clostridia bacterium, assembly GCA_949746675.1. Lineage (GTDB taxonomy): Bacteria > Bacillota > Clostridia > TANB77 > CAG-508 > CAG-793. The sequence continues at coordinate 17,746 of CATKDT010000075.1, read as the reverse complement.
TTATCAATATAATACAAGAGAAAATCACTATAGGAGAGCAATTTAATGGCTAACAATAATGTATTTTATTCAAGAGGAATAGAATACGAAAAAATGACTGATGAACAATTACTTAAATTAATACGAAAAGAAGATAAAACGGCATTAAATCGTCTTATTGACAGATATAAGGAAGCTGTTGAAATTAAGGTTACAAAATTCTATATAAGTGGTGCTGAAAAGGATGATATTATGCAAGAAGGATTAATTGGCTTGTATAAATCTATTAGAGATTTTGACTTAAATAAACAGAATTCCTTTAAAACCTTTGCTAATCTTTGCATTGAAAGGCAAATAATTACCGCAATAAAAGGGTCAAATAGACAAAAACATATGCCATTGAATTCCTATGTGTCATTAAATACTACTAACTATGAAAATGATAATGGTGAAATGGAAACTCAATTAATAGATGTTCTTAATTCTAATACTATTGAAGATCCACTTGAAACTATTACTAAAAATGAATATATGAAGGATGTTGAAAAGTCAATTAATCAATCCCTTAGTGACTTTGAAAAAAGAGTTCTTACAAAATTGATACAAGGTCAAAGCTATAATGAAATTGCTGAAAATCTTAATTCACCAGTAAAGTCAGTTGACAATGCAATTCAACGTATTAGAAAAAAGACTGTAAAAAATATTAAAAATTTAACATAAATAATGTAATTTAAATTTTAGGTAGTGGATTTCCACTTCTAATTAATATAGTTTAAATATTATAAAAAAATGTAAGCTTATTATAGCTTACATTATATATGCCCACATAGCTCAGTTGGTAGAGTGCAGCCTTGGTAAGGCTGAGGTCACCGGTTCAATCCCGGTTGCGGGCTCCAATAATCTGTACTTTTAAGCGATTATTATATAATAGTATATATTATCACATAAAGGTACAAAATGCAGAAATACTCTCTTTATAAGGGGGGTATTTTTCATTAATTTTATTACTTTAATCAAATATAAAAATATGCAGATTTTTGTTTTGTTCGCTTGTATTATTGTAAAATATATAGTATAGTAGTTAAAGGTAGAAATGAGATAGCATAATACATGCTTCGGGATTTTCCCTAAATGTAAATGTAGCCTTATTGTATATTATATACATAATGTGGACTAATAAACAATAAAAAACAACACATTCTGCTTTTGTCGTTGGAAATGTGTTGTTAAACCAATTTATGTGATCATTTCTGTGACTCTCACTTTCTATCTATATTAGACACAGATTTTTAAGAAAAATCAAATATATTTGAGGGGAAAGATGTATTATGAAAAAAAGACCTACAACCACTTTATTTATGCTTGAATCTTTAGATGGCAAAATAAGTAGTGGAAATAATGATAGTTTAGATGCTGACAAAGATTTTTGTAGAATAGATGGGGTTAAAGAAAGTTTACATCAATATTATGAAATAGAATGCACAACCGATTATTACTCACTAAATACTGGAAGAACAATGGAAAAAATTGGAGTGAATAATAAAAAAGAATATCCTAATAAAGTTGAAGTTAATTTTATTATTATTGATAATAAACCTCATTTAAATGAAAATGGTATAGATTACATATGTCATTGGGTAGAAAAATTAATTTTAGTTACAACAAACAAAAATCATATAGCATATTATTTAAAAGATAAATATGATAATTTAGATATTTTATTTTATGAAGAATTAGATTTAAAAAAATTATTAGAAGATTTATATAGTGAGTATAATGTAAATAAATTAACCCTACAATCTGGTGGAAACTTAAATGGATTATTTGTAAGAGAAAACCTAATAGACTATGTAAATATCGTGATTGCCCCATTACTAGTTGGTGGAAAAGATGTATCAACATTAATTGATGGAAAGGCAATAGAAAGCGATAGAGAATTAGATAAATTGAGAGCTTTAGAATTACTAGAGTGCAATAAACTTGAAGACTCTTATGTACAACTTAAATATAAAGTAAAAAAATAAAAATATTAATAAGTTCCATAATCTAACTCTAATTTTTTACTATAAAACTCATCTGGCAATAATGATGTCCAATTAGGCTCGCTTCCTGATATTGCTTTAACTCCAAGCATTTATTTTGGTTATAGACTCCAAAATTATTCTTTCTTAATAAGTTCTTGTATCTCTTTTCTTTCTTTTATTTCATCCTCTATATACATTAGTGCGTCTTTACTTTGTTTTAATGCTTCTATTGCGATATCTATATCGCCTCTTAATTCTTTACTAGCATATTTTAAAATTCTCCATTTATTTTTAACTGCAGCTAATACAACCTCTTTGTCATTTCTAAGTTCTTTACTAGCATAATAAAGTAATTGTCCATCAAGTTGAACTCCCTTAAGAATAAGTTCCTTATCAGCATGTAGTGTATCACTTGCATAAGCAACAACCCATGCAAATCCTTCATCTAACGCTTTCATCATAAACTCTTTGTTATCGCAATTTTCTTCTGCATCTTCTATCATGTATTCTTCTTTTTCTTCATCAAATGTATCATTTTCAACCTTAATGTTATCTTCTTCCACAATATCACCCTTGTCTCTAAATTATTTTATTTATTAATTTCCGTTATTGCCCTATAAATATCTCCCCAGTTGTTTACTTCTTTTATGTACTTTCCTTCTTCTAATTTCATTAAATTGGTATCTCTAAAATACAATGTCTTTACTAAGTTATCTGCTAATTTCTTTATAATATGCCAATCATCATCAATCATAATGTCTACATTTTCTTTTTTGCATATTTCTAGTTTGTCATCAATTTGCCAATAATACTTGTCAAATTCAATATTGTTTTCTTTAAGCAAACGGATTGCATCGTCCTTCATTTCCTTAACATGTCCTCCTCTTGCGGTAATAACTACAAACTCGTGCCCCTGTTTCTTTAATAAATCAAATACTTTAGTAAATCCTGACATTAAATTACTTTCTTTTGATACTGTCAAAAAGTATTTTTGAATAAATTCTTTTTCTTGCTCGTCTGTCCAATTATATCTTGCTTGAAATTTAGGCTCTCTCCTATCAACTAAATTATTTCCTTTTAAAATATCTACATCAAATATTTCTTCATACGTTCTAAATGTCGTTTCACTATCAAATACTACTCCATCTAAATCTATTCCTATTTTCATAAACTCCTCCTTTATTACTTTTTATACTTTATCTTAATTAGCTTTTCTCCATCATAATTGAATTTTACAGTAAAAATGAATCATTGTTGCATTCTATTAGTTTTCCTGTAAAATCATTTGATGTAATAACATTAAGTATTCCCCATATTTTTCCATGTAACAAGTACCTACAAGTTTTCTAGTCCAGATGTTCCCACCTGATACTCAATATCAGTCATATATGGAAACATTTGCTTCACAGCTTTAAATGTAATCATTGCCTTTTCTGGAACAGGGTTCTTAGTTTTTAACTCAACTAATTCTTGCATATAACAGTTTTCATTAACTTTATATATTTTATATCTGTTTCTAACATAATCAAACAATACTTTGTAGCCAGCATCTAAGTCATTTGAAAACTCATTGAACGTATATTTTCCTTCCATTTTTTTCCTTTCTCAAATTTAATTGTAACTCTCTTCATCTTTGTCCTCTCTAATTTCCAAGAAAATTGGAAATCTAAGACTTTTTGAATTATCTTTTTTATTTGTAGTTTCTTCAAAATATTTTATCGTAATTATTTTTCCAATAATTGAATTTTTATCTTCCCAAAACTTTTCTCTTAACTCTTTAGTTAATCCACTTCCAACCTTTAAAGGATTTCCTTTATAATTAACTAGCAACGCTCCTGCTTTTCCTTTATTAGCACCGCTTCCCTCTAAAACATCTGTTACTCTTAAATCTATAGGATACATCTGCTTTACCTTTAGCATATTTCTACTTCTACTAAATTCGTAAGGAGAACCATAAACATTAATCATCATTCCTTCTTGATGTAAATCAATTACTTGTTTTAATAAATCTTGGATGATATTATTATCAAATTCACCTTCATACAAATACTTTGTTTCTTTTAGATGTGGACATTCGCTTGCAACCTTAGCTATTCTTTCCCTTAATTCCTTTTTTCTAACTTCAACTGGAACATCATAATCTTCCATTTTATCAAAGTTCTTAAGTGGTGTCATATCATATAGCCAAATGTTTACGTTAAATTTTTCCTCTAAATCAGAGTTTACTAATGATGCAGTATCTTTAAATAATTCTTTTGATTCTTTTGGAGCATAAATTTTGTTTAATAAATCTTGGCTAAAATCAGTATTTATTTTATTTCCTTCATCTTCTTTTTTTGTCGAATTTTCATCATTATCTATATTTGTCGAATTTTCATATTTTATAAATTTAGGAACATTATTATTATCTCTTTCGTCTTTTACATTTATTAAAAGTTCACCATCATACATTCCATCTTCTAGCTTTGAAAGTTCATTCTCAAGTTGGTGCATTCCTTCATATATCTTGCCATTTCTCGAATACATTATAACATTATGATTTTCAACTCTTGCAGAACATCGTTGACCATCATATTTTTGTGTTACAATTATTTTTCGTCCACTTTCAATTAGTTTGTCAATATTATTTTCTAAACGTTCTCCTTGTTGTACTTCATAATCAGGAATAAAGTTACTCCACACTTTATTAATGCTTTTTGCATTTATCCCAAGAGTTAAACTTTTCGTTATAATATCAATTAAAATATTTTTGTATTTTTCATTTTGAGTTTTTAAAAATGCTTGAACATTACATATAACTTGGTCTGTTCCTGTGTTATTTTCTTTCAAATATTTTAATAATTCTACTATATCTTTTACTTCAAAATTAGGTGTTAGATTTATTTGCTTTTCTATTTTTTTAGAAGATATGCCAAACACTAATAATGGATTAAATGTTAAAAAAAGTATTTCTTTTAATCTTTCATTATCTTCATTTTCACGTATTGTATCTATTTTTTCATTAGTTCCATTTTTTTTCATTATACTTAAAATTATTTCTAATTCATTATCAATTTCGTTGTTATTATCATTAGTTTCTTCTTTCATTTCTCCAAATAAATTCATTTGGTCGTTTCCCATATTATTTTTATCCTCTCTTTAAATATAGCACACAATAGCTCTATTCTTAACAATCTTTTAGTAAAACATCTTTTCCATCTTTCAGATATTCATATCCTGAGAATATAGTTGCAACTACACATACAATCATAAGTATTGTAACTACCATGTTTAATATATATGGAATTACTCCCATTGTTTCTATTGAAGTAGTAAAAGCTGCTCCAAATTGATTATTATCAACAAAAGCTAAAATTATTGCAATCATTTGAGTCACTGTTTTTAATTTTCCCCAAAAATTAGCAGCTACTACTTTTCCCTTTTTTTCGACAGCAATTAGTCTATAGCCTGAAACCAAGAACTCTCTAATTATTACAATTACTGGTATCCATGCTGGAAGTCTTCCCTTTTCTACTAAAATTATAAACGCTGATATTACTAATATTTTATCTGCAATAGGGTCTAGGAATTTTCCAAAAGTAGTTACTTGATTATTTTTTCGTGCTAGATATCCATCAAATTTATCTGTGAGTGCACCAATTATAAATATTACATCCATTATTATAAATCCTATGGGAATTCCTAAGACTTCCCCTGGAATATTAAACAATGATACTATTAACATTGCTGGAACTAATAACATTCTCATAACTGTTAATTTATTAGGTGTATTCATATTTCTCTCCTTCTTATTTTCTATATATTCAAACATTTTTATTTGTCTTCATATAATAAGTCTTTATTCAATAACATTTGTGCTTACATCATTTATTGTATTAGACTCTACTTGGTTACTTTCTGTTGTCTTATTTTGATTTTGCTTTGTTATATTTTCTAATTGCTTTATTAATTGATTAAGTCTTTGCATATCTTCCCCAAATAGTTTCCAATCTCCATTTTTGCTTGAATTTTGCACATTTTCATTTGCTTTTATAATAGAGTTTACTAATCCTTGCATATCTCCTGAATTTTGTATATCAATACTAACTGCATATTGCGATAGTAAATTATCTAGTGCCTCATCTAAGTCATTGCCTATTGCAACCTTGTTTCCTGATGCAACAACTACCTTCTTTAATGTAGGTTTTTGTATACTCTCGTTTACCAATTGTTGATATATTGTTTCAACATAAAGTATTGTATTATTTATTGGAATTGCTATTGTTTTCTTAGTTATCTTTGTTCCTGTTGTATTAAGTGCAGCAATCTCTGAAGCTATATTTTCATCTTGGTTTATTTGTGTCTCAAGTCTTTCTATTCCAAGAACATTACTATCTGATGAAAATCTATATATTTCAAGTTTTGGATTTCCATTTTCAATAGTTCCTACCATATATGCTCTTAAATTTTCTTTTTTATAATCAGTATAAGGCATAAATATTCCAAGTTTTGAGCTCTTCCACAAACCGTAATATGCTTCAACTTTTTCTTCTTTACCAGATGCTATAGTTGTTGATTTTTCCCATACATCATTTCCTCTATATAAAACTTCTGGTTTAATTGAATGATATTTTTCGACTAAATTCGACTGTATATCAAATAATTTTTTTGGATAAACAAAATGTTTTGATATATCTTCTGGTATCTTATCATTCTCTTTTGCAAATAGTGTTGGATAAATGCTGTTATATGCCATTACTATTGGGTCTGTTCTATCTGTAATGTAAAATTTCATTGAACCATCATATGCATTAATTATTACTTTTACTGAATTTCGTATATAATTAATTTCTTCTGTTCCATTTATTGTAGTTTTTTGTGAAAATGGATAATAGTTTGATACTGTATATCCGTCTAATACCCAATATTGTCTTCCTGAATCATCAATTATCATATATGGATCTTCATAATATTTTAGATATGGCATTACTTTCTTGGCTCTATCAACAATATTTCTGTTAGTGATTATTTTACTTTCATCTGTAAGTATTCCTGAAAATGCAATCTTAAAATCACCTTCTCTAATTCCTAAAATAAATCTATCTATAAAGTTTAGTTTTAACCCTGAATTTCCACCATAATTGTAACTTATCTCATTATTTGAGTCTTCATCTATGTAATCAATTTCCTTTTCTGAAGTATTTATTACAGCTGTGTTGTTTGTTTCAAGTCCATAATAAATTCGTGGTTGTATTATTGGTATTTTTGCTCTTGATAAACCATCAAATTCCTTTTGTATTGTCTTCAAATTTCCATATTCATCTACTTCGCCAGCAAGTGTAACTATTGAACCATATCCATGAGTATATTGATATGTTTTATTTGAATATGTTGTATTATTATTTAATATTTCTCTTGGTGTTATGTATACTAAAGTGTCTTTTCCATCGATATTATATTTTTGTATTTGTGTTGTTCTATATGTATAGTATCCTTTTGAAGTTCTTGATGTTTGAAGGTCTTGTAATACATTTTTTGAAGTTACTATATCTATATTATCTAATGTATTTTTATTACTTTCAATTTCATTTTTTGTTATAGTTCCTGAATAATCAATAGTTTGTTCTTCTGCTGCTATCTTGTAGGCCTCTTTGGTAAATTTTATATTATTATTAATATATTTTTCATCTGCTGCTAATCTATTTGTTCCTATAAATATTATTTGATATACTGCCATAACTCCTGCAAATATAATTAAATATGCTGGAACTATCATTATATTTCCTAATACTTTTCTTAAATTCTTTTCTTTAAGAGATTTATATGCTTTTAATATTGAGTATGTTGTATTTATTGCAAGAAGCGCATATCCCCATAATTTCACAGTTGCATCAGCATTTCCTGCACCATATATTGAATATTGTTCACCTTCACTTAATTCAATTCCCATGAATTTTTCATTTCCAATATTAGCAACCATTGTAAATAACACCATTAATCCCGCTAATACTGCAAGTATTTTTACTCTTGATCCTATAATCTCTACAATCTTACATTTTGATAATGTTTCTCTTGATACTCCATCAAAACTTATATTTAAGATAATTATTGAATATACTAATCCATATGCAATTGTTGCTATAATTGCGACAATTAAATACAACAATAGTATCTCTATCAATGGTCTTACAAATACTAAAAATGATATATCTAAATTATATATTGGATCTGTTATTCCAAATTTAGAATTACTCACACATAAAAGTATTTTATTTAATAAAATTTTTGAACTTATTATACTTCCAAATAACGCAATTATAAATGATATGGATTTGTTTGGAAATTTAGGTATTTCCTTTTTTTCCTCATCAAAAAATATTTTTATTCCTTTTCGTATTGCTTTATTTGTAAAAAAGAATAAACAAAATAAAAATATAAAATTTACTAGAACTGTAGTTGTTAAATATAATGTGTTTCTCCAAAATACATTTAGGTATTCTGCATCTAGTTCACGCATTTCTAAATAATTTCCTCTAAAAATAACCCCTGCTACTACAACTGCAATTAAAGTTATTATTATTACAAGTTTTTTTCTATTAAATTTCTTTTTTCCTTCTTTTTTTATATTTTCATCTTCTATACTGGTTTCTTCACTTTTTGCAATATCTTTTGTCAATTTGATGTTCTTTTCTTGAGTTTGATTATTTTTTTCTTCTTTATTTTTTTTCATATAATCCACTCCTATCACTCAAAAATTGCATTCACGAATTCCTCTCCATTAAAAACTTCCATATCATCTATTTGTTCACCAACACCAATAAATTTTACTGGTAAATTATTTTCCTTTACAAGTCTAATAACTATTCCACCTTTTGCTGTTCCATCAAGTTTTGTAATAATTAGTCCTGTAAGACCTGTACATTCTTTAAATGAATTTACCTGTGAAATTGCATTTTGTCCAATTGAACCATCTAATACAAGAATTGTTTCTTTTGATGAATTAGGCATTTCTCTATCAATTACTTTTTTCATTTTCTCAAGTTCATCCATTAGGTACTTTTTATTTTGAAGTCTACCTGCTGTATCACAAATTAATATATCAGCATTTTCTTCTTTTGCTTTTTTACATCCGTCAAATATTACAGATGATGGATCTTGCCCTTCATTTCCTTTTACTATTTCACATCCAGCTCTATTAGCCCACTCTTCTAATTGCTCTGTTGCTGCTGCTCTAAAGGTATCTCCTGCAACAATAATTACCTTTTTTCCTTCATTTCTATATTTACTTGCAATCTTACCAATAGAGGTCGTTTTCCCTGCACCATTTACTCCAACCATTAGAATAACAGCTGGTATATTTTCTATATTTAATTCTGTATTACATTCGTCAAATATCTTAGTAATCTCACTTTTTAGTTCTTCTTTTACTAATTCTGCATCCTCTATTTTTTCTTTTTTTATTTTATCTTTTAAATTTCCTATTATCTCTTCTGCTGTTTCAACTCCTACATCTGCCATTATTAAACTTTCTTCAAGTTCCTCCATAAGGTTTTCGTCAACCTTTGTAAAACCTAAAGATATTCTTGTTTTTTCTAGTCCTTTTTTTAGTTTGTCGAAAAATCCCATTATTTATTTCATCCCTTCCTAAGGTACTAATTAGTGTAGATATTTAATACATCCTCTTTACATATAAGGAAACACGTATAAATTAAAACCTTATTGCTATTTTAAATTTAGTTTTATTTGCTAATATAATGACCTTATTATATCTAATTTTTAGGCAAAATTCAATAGTTTAGTATAACAAATTGCATTACTAAAAACTTTCATTAGTTCAAAGTAATGCTTTATTTTTTATATAAATTCTTCCCACACCATATTTGCAACATTTAAGCCCTTATCTGTTAACTTCATTCTTTCATCCCCTGTCAAAACAATTAACTCTTTATTAAGCAAATTATATATTTTAATTCTATATGTCTTTATTTTCATTAATCTTTCTTTAAATTTCTCTTCAAAAGCAGGAAGACTAAGTCCTTCTATTTTTCTAAGACCTAATATAATATACTCACTCATTTCAGTTTCTCTATCTTGCTTTTCTTCAATGTTTATATTTTTATCAAATTGATTATTCTTTATATTTTCAATATATTCTTCAAGATTTTTTGTATTACTATATCTAACTTTATCCTCATATGAAGCTGCTGCAATTCCAAAACCTAGATATTCCTTTTGAGTCCAACAATCTACATTATGTTTTGACTCAAAACCTTTTTTGGCAAAATTAGATATTTCATAATGAATATACCCATTCTCTTCAAGTTTTCGCTTTGTAAACCAATACATATATCGTTCTAATTCTTCATCTATAAGCTCTATTTGACCACTTTTGTGCATTTTCATAAATACTGTCCCTGGTTCTAATATTAATGAATAAACTGATATATGATTTAAATCTAGCTTTAATAATTTATTAATTGTATCTTCTACATCATAGATTGTTTGTTCTGGAAGTCCTATCATTATGTCTGTATTTATATTTGTAAATCCTACTTTTTTAGCTAACTTTATCGTTTCTAAGTAATCTTCATATGTATGAATTCTTCCTATTTTTTTTAATAATTCATTATTAGAACTTTGAAGCCCTATACTTAGTCTGTTAATTCCTATATTCTTATATGCCTTAAGTTTTTTCTCATCAGCTGTATTTGGATTTACTTCAATAGTTATTTCAGCTTCTTCATAAACTTTATAATTATTTTTTATAGTATTTATTATACCTATAATATATTTTTCAGAAATTACTGTTGGTGTTCCCCCACCTATAAATATTGTCTTTACAATATAACTACTATCAGCTTTCTTTTCTATCTCTAATTTTAATGCATCTATGTATTCTTCTATTTGCTCTTCTTTATCAGCAAATGATATAAAATCGCAATAATAACATTTACTTTTACAAAATGGTATGTGTATATATATCCCTATTTCTTTCATTTTATTTACGCCTTTCATTTATTTTGTCGTTTTTTTACGCTAATCTTTTTACGCCTTTTACTATTCTTTATTTTTTCGTAAATCTTCTGCGAATTTTGATATGTTCTGCATTCTATGATTTACTCCTGATTTACTTATTGGTGTACTTAATAATTCTCCTAATTCTTTAAGTGATGCATTTGGATTATTAAGTCTAACCTGTGCTAGTTCTTGCTCTTTTGTTGGTAATTTTTCAAATTGTTTTTTTGATTTTATAAACTTTATATCTTCAATTTGTTTTACAGATGATGTTATTGTTTTATTCATATTTGCTGTTTCATAGTTTACTATTCTATTTACCTTGTTTCTCACTTCTTTGTAAACTCGTGTATCTTCAAATTCTAATACACTTTTGTTAGCTCCAATAAATGCTAAAAAGTTTACTATGTTTTCACCATCGTCTATATATGTTAAATATTTACTTTCTCTTCTTATTATGTTAGATATTATTTCATTGTCATTTAATATTTCTTTTATGTCTTTTGCATTTTCATCATTATTAAAAACCATTTCTAAATGATATCCCTTTTGTGGATCTGTAATTGTTCCAGCTCCTAAAAATGCTCCTCTCACAAAAGCCTTTTTCTCTTCTATATCAGTTATCTCTTCTTTTAATAAATCAATTTCACTTTTTAATTTTATAGTATATTTTTTTCCTTTTATAGATATTGAAAAATCGTTGTATCCAATATTACTTAAAAGTTTTGAAAATCTATTTATGTTATATTCACTTTCAGTTGAAAATTCATTTGACAATATAGTCAATAAATATCCTTTTAGTTCTGCCTTTACTAATCTTTTATTTGATAAGTCTCGTCGTTGCCCTAGTTCCTTTCTTACATTAGTTGCAAATTCATTCATTTTTAGTATTTCTCCTCCAAATTATAACTCTATCATTTCCTGCATAGTCTTGTACACATTTTGCATTTTCAAAAATATCTAATAATACTTCTTTTTGGTCATATCCAATTTCCATTAAAACGTAAGATACATCATTTAGATATTTTTCGACATTTTCTCTTATAATTCTATAAAATTTAAATCCATCTTCTCCGCCATCTAATGCAAGTTTTGGTTCGTTTTGGACTTCTGCACTTAACGTAGTAATTACTTTTGTTTTTATGTATGGAGGATTTGATACTATTATGTCGAATTTTAGATTTATATTATCAAACATATCCGATTTTATAAAAGTTATTTCGTTACTGCTATCACTTGCTAGTTCTCCTATAATATTTTTCTCATCTTCTTTTATCTCATGCTTTTTTCCTAAAATATTTTTCATATTTATTTTTGCAACTTCTAACGCTTTTTCACTTATATCACTTGCATATACTTCAATATCTTTTAAAAAATGTTTTTTTAATGATATTGCAATAGCTCCGCTTCCAGTACATAAATCTAAAACTATAGCTTTCCCTTTTCGATTAATTATTTCTTGTATTTTTAATATTGATTGTTCAACTAACACTTCTGTATCAGGCTGAGGAATTAGTACATTTTCATTCACATAAAAATCTTCTCCCATAAACTCCTGAGTATTAGTTATATATTGGATAGGCTTTCCATTTTTTAGTGCTTTAACATATTCTTCAAATTTGTTAAAATCAGTTGCATTTAGTTCTTCTTCATTATTTATTATTATATATTTTTTATCTTTTCTTAATACATAACTTAAAATATTTCTTGCTGATATAAAGTCTATATTTGAATTATTAATTGCTTGTTTTATAGTCATTTAATGTCTCCATTCTATGAGCTTAACTTGTTTTATTATTTAGTTTTTAATTCGTTACTTATCATTATTCTTTTATTTAATTCTTAAAAACTTAAATGTATTTTTTCCTTCAATCTTTTTTGTAAAGCTACCATCATATATTGTTTCTCCTGTTATAGTGTCTTCAAACGGTATTTCTAAATATACATTTGCAATAAATTCCTGATCATAATTATTGATTAAAGTAATTCTAAATGATAGTGAAGTTTTTATCTCACTTAATATTACACCTGACTTTCTAAGTAAAGTTCCATTGTAAGTTATGTCTGAATTTATATCTGATATTATGTGGTTCTCTTTTATATTATTTACATATTCTAATGTTATTGGGTGTGAGCAATCTGTATAAGTTTCTGGTTTAGAATAATCTAACTCTCCATCATTTAATACTTCAAAAGTAAGTTTGTCATTTATTTTATTTTCATCTGTTTTTTCAAATATTCTTGTCTTTAGACTTTTTTCTTCACTTGTGTCTTCATTTGTTAACTTTGCTTCTGTTGTTGTGTATAAACTCTTTCCAAAATCATTTATATCTTTATAATATAAGTTTGGAAATCCTATCTCTGGTCCTGAAAATTTAACATTATCAATATACATTTCTTTTATTGTATTTTCATAATTAAAATATTCATCTTTTCTATTATTTATGTATATTGCAATATCAGTAAATTGATATGGATCTATATTCCATACTGCCCTTTTTTCAGCATTTTCAATAGCACTTGCACTACTATAAAGTACAATTTTATCAATACTAAATACTGTCTTTGAGTTTAATTTATATATGCTATTTCTTTCTTCATCTAACCTTTTATTCATCAATTTTACTGATATAGTAACTTGCAACATTAAAACCAGTACTATTAATAATACTACTGATATAAATATCTTTCTCTTAATTTTATATTTCTGATCACCATTTACAATTACTGTAGTTTTATTTCTCATTAGCTTTTTCCTTTTTTCTTTAAATTTTAACATAATTTTCTTTTATTTTCAATAATTTCTACATTAAAATATATTGTATCTTTTAGAAATTTGCTATTTTGTTACCATTTAAGTATTTGTAAAATTTTAGTGAATTTTTCATGTGTAAATTTACCAAAAAAATATTCCTATATTGCTTGATTTTTTCCTTAACCTGTGATATGCTATTTATAACATATATTTATATTATTCCTGCCTGGTACGTGAATATTGGTATTTTAGAACCAACAGAAGATTAAAGGGAATCCGTCTTTGAATGTGGCGTGTATGCTTATTACGAGTAAGAAACCCAGGAGCATTCAACAAGATACCCACCTGTGAGAACAGGCTCTTAAAATTCTCAATTGTACGACCTATGGTGGGACTTTTATATTTTAGAATTTATTAGTTTGTATGTGTACTTTTAATGCACATACTTTTTTTTCTGTATTTTTCCTACTATTTCCTATTATATTTACATTAAATATTTCCTTTTTTATAATTCTATTAATCTAGGCACAAAAGAAAAGGAAATTTAGAAGATGAAAAGATACAAAAATCTATATCAAAATATTTGTAATATTAAAAATATTCAAGATGCTTATAAAGAGGTCTGTAAAAATACACGTAATAAAGGAAGAGTAGAACATCTTTTAGAATACAAAAGTATTTATATCTCAAGAGTTTATAATATTCTTATAAATAAAGAATATGTTGTTGGTCCATATCATCAATTTATTATTTATGAACCTAAAAAAAGGACAATTACAAGTCAAAATATGCAAGATAAGATAGTAAATCATTTAGTTGCAAGACATATTTTATATCCTGCAATTCTTCCTTGTTTACTTGATGTAAATGTAGCAAGTAGAAAAGATTTAGGTACGAGTGCAGGTTTAAAAATTGCAGAAAATTTTCGTAGAAAATGTAAAATTAAATATGGGCATTATTATGTTCTAAAATGTGATATTAGTAAATTCTTTTATAGTATTGATCATGATAATTTAAAATCCAAGCTTACTAGGAGAATTAAGGACAAAGATGCTTTAAAAATAGTTTATGACATAATTGACAGTAATAAAGAAGGTTTATATATAGGATCTATGACTAGTCAAATTCTTGCTATATTTTATTTAAATGATCTTGATCATTTTATTAAAGAAACTTTGAAAATTAAATATTATGTCAGATATCAAGATGATTTTTTACTTTTTCATCCCTCAAAAGAATATTTGAAATATTGCTTAGCTGAAATAACTAAATTTTTAGAGAAAGAACATTTAGTATTAAATAGAAAAACTCGTATCTATAAAAATACAAATAACTTTTTATTTCTTGGTAGAAATTCTAAAGGTCGTTATTCTAGGTATCGTAATGTAAAAAGAAAATTAAGATCTAGATTTTCACAATACGCTAATGGTAATCTTCCTCTTAACAGCTTTATTTCAAGCTACATATGTTATCAAGGTTTATGTGAACGCCAATTTAAAATAAATAGACATAAATAAAAGAACAAGTAGGTTTATAGAGTTAACTACTTGTTCTTTTATTTTAATTATTATATATAATCTTTACTTAAAATTAGATTACATCTAACAAAAAAGGTGGCAACTACCACCAAAAATAGTACTAAATTAAACTCCCTTTCGAAATATAACTTATTTCTACTAACAAATTTAATTATCTATTTTATTTTTTATAGTATAAACTAGTCTATACTAAAGGATATAGTTTGTTTCTCTAAAACTTCTCTTGCTCTACTGTCGTAGAAATACAACCACAGTTTTTTAGAAGCTACGGGACGGAAGCCCAGATTGTTATTGTTATAGTTGTTGTTGTTCACGTTACCGTTATAATTCGCATTCATCACGTAGTTAGCGTTATTAGACGAAGGCGAAGCAAGCCACATAGAAACATAGGCAATCACAGTAACTCCTAACTAGGAAGGACAAGCCCGTCACAGGTTCAACCATACCCTATAAATTACATTATTCCTTTAAGCCAACCAGTAGTACACTTAGCTATCTCATCAATTTTATCACCAAACCTAATAAATTTCTTTTCGGTAATAATTTTTTTATCATACGAAAGATTTAACAAAAAATCTATAACTTTTATCTTTGCTATTACTTTTTGCAATAATGCTTTCTTAAGTATGATATCATCTGAGTTATTTGCTTCATATACAAGTTCTAAAATATCATATGAATTCATTCGAATTCTATTTTTTAATTCAATTTCTTTTTTAGGAAAATTTTCCATTTCCTTATCTATTAATAAGATTAGTTCTCTTATGTGCTGTATTACTTTAAATTTTTCAGTCTTCATATATTATTTTCTCTATTTCTGTTATCTTTTCAATATCTAATTGATTTAATAACATTTCTGTAATATTATTTACTCTTTTTCTTAGACTGACAATCTTCTGTGCCTTTTCAAATACTTCTTTATACTTATTTAGATTTTTAAAATCCATTTCTTCATCTACATTATAATTATTCTTTGGGGTAATTATCATATAGTTAATTTTCTTATTTTCCAAGCTTGCTTTCACTTTTGATATACTTCTTTCTGGAAAACCTGATATTGATACATTTTCAGCATTTGTTTTAACATTATAATTAAACAAATATGAAAGTATATATGCATCTTTTCCATATGCATTATAGAAAGCCCCAGTTTTATACATTACTGTAAATTCTGGATGAACTTGTTTTATAGTTTTTGCCATTGTTATTACACTCATAATTTTTATTTTTTCGCCTGACAGACCACAATGGCCTGTCAGCGAATTTTTTGCTCCTATTTTTATTTTTTCTTAGTTTGCTATTGTGTATGAGCCATCAGCGTTTGCTGTGAATTGGACTGTAGATTGTAGAGAAACTACGGGACGGAAGCCCAGAGTGCTACGGCCATAGCCGCTGCCGCTCACGCTACCGTTACAATTCGCAAGCACCACGTAGTTAGCGCCATAAGACGAAGGCGAAGCAAGCCACATACCGTATGCAGGATTTCCACTAGTTCCTTTAAAGTAAATTCCTTTTTGTGTATTAGTATCTCCGTATCCACTTTGTCCAGTTGTCCAACTTCCTGTTCCTATTTTAACTTGGTATCCTGTTCCACTCTTTTGTATTCCTAATTTTGTTGCTGTTCTACATGTATCATTGTATGATGCTTGGAATAATGGTAATGTTGGTCCTCCAAATGCATAATCTGCTTTTGCTCCTTTATATTCTGACCACATTGCTTGGTCTAACATATAATTTGTTGCTTGTAAGTTGTTTGCTGATGCACTTGTTCCTGCATAATCTCTTAAGAATTTTTGTGTAAATGCTGTACTTGGTATTGTTCCTGTATATTTATTTAATACTGTTGTATTCCAATAATATGTGTGTGAATAGCTTCCTTTTGTCATTTCTGTTCCTGTTGTTGGTGGTGCCATGTATTCTTTTGATATTAAGTATACTCTATTATTATCTTCTTCATCTATATAGAATATTTGCCATTCTGTTCCTGTTCTTGTACAACTATATCCATTTACTGTTGCTCCATATATATCTTTTGTATTTACCTCTTTTAATCCTGCTGTCGTTTTTATATGTTTTAGTACTCCTCCATCTACTGTTGTTGCTTCTGCCGTTGCTGTTGATGTATTTCCTGCATTATCTGTTGCTGTAAATGTTATTGTATATTTTCCTTCTGCTGTCGCTGTTAATTCTACTTCTTGTCCTGATGTTATTGTGTTTGAATTTGGTGTTATTGTTGTTGGTGATACACTATAATTTATTTGTTTTAATCCACTTTCATTGTCTGTTGCTCTTACACTTATTTTTATTTTCATTCCAGCTGCTGTCGCTGTTGCTCCACTTATTGTTGGGCCTGTTGTATCTTTTACTAATCGTACTTGTATTACTTTTGTTGTTGTTTTTCCTTCACTGTCTACTGCTGTTATTGTTATATCTGTATCTGTTGTTATATTTGCTAT
>CATKDT010000074.1 GCA_949746675.1 uncultured Clostridia bacterium | reverse complement strand
TTTTGATTTGTGAATGGCTCGTAAATATCAGGCACGTTGAACTTTGGCTCGCCAAAATTAATATTAATAATTCTTGTTAATAATTCAATAATAAAATCGAATGGAGACCATAAAAAGCCCAATCTGTCGCTAAACCACTGTTTTATATCATTAAAATATTCACTAAAAAATCCATCTTCTGGAACAAACAACCCTTTTATTCCCTCAATTAAAAGTGAAACTAGTTTATATGCAAAAAAATTCTCGCTAAATGGATTAATGTAACTTAAAATATCTCCCAATTTTTGAAAGATGTTTTTATTAGTTTCTGTATTTTCTTTTATAGCATTTGTTTGTTCATCTAGCTTATTTTGTGTTTCTTTGTTACTATCTAAAATACTTTGATTAGGATCAGGTGTAATAGTAGGTGTTGGTGTAGGTAATGGGTGTGTCAAAGGTATATCTGTATTTTTGATAGACTTATTAACAGTAAATGTTAATAAACGGGGTTCAACATTTTGACAAAAAAGAACAGATATAGTATATGTATCACCAGCAACAAATTCAAAATAAGGTAAAATTTGCCAAGGTATAACGTAACCTAAATCACTAAAGGGGTCTTCTAAATCAAGACGTTGTTCGAATTCTCTATAATCATTCATACAGACAGTAAACAAGTTTTGTTGAATACTATCATTAAATAAACTGACATAAACTTGATTGTCGTTAGTTTCATCTAAAAAAACAGCAAGTTCTCCGACTGAAACATTTTCAAGTTGTTCTTTTGAATTGCAAACGTATGGAAAACCATCAGTAAAATTACGTTCTTGATATATTTCATCGCCTGAAACACCGATTAAAAATATTCATAGTATTATAGAGATAAACAAAACCATTTATATCATAACCTGAACTTTGTCCATTATAAATCCATTCTACACCATTCCAAGTATACAAAGAAAATTTAACACTATTACAAAAACGATTAGAAATATAAGTACGTGAATTTTTTTCACAAGTAACAAGAAACAAAGTGTTAGAAGCGTCATGAAAAATACAAAAATCTTGATAACTACCTGCTATAGACTGAGCGCTTGAAAGTTGCGAAAAACTTAAAACAATTCCACTAGCACTTAATACAAAGCTACTTAAAAAAATTGTACTGATTAAAAAAAAACATAAAATAATACTAATAATTTTATTTTTCATTTTTTAGCTCCTTCCCATAACATTCCTAATTAAATAATAAACAACAAACAAAGTAATTATAAAAGCTAAATATGTAAAATTAGTAGTTAATATTAAAGTATGAGTATCAATTTTTGAATTAAGATTGTCTAAACGCTCACATACCTCATAATAATCATAATATGCAACAGCTGAAGCGCTGTCAACTTCATTTTCAGCAACAACAATAGTTGTATTATTATTTATATCATTTTCGTTCATAATACCTCCTATTCATTCCTAAAACGTTTTGGAAATGCAAATTTTAAAAAAGTTGTAACAAGCATTTCAGCCAAATAAAATATAATCCCAATAGGTATTGCAACTTTTGATATATCTCCTAAAATTTGCGATATTACGTTAAAATCAAACTCCATATATACCCCCTATCTCAAATAAAATATTATATCTTCAATGTTTTTTAAATCTGTTTCGTATATATCCATCATACGTGCGACATCTTTATTTGAACGTCTAGCCTTTCTGTTTTTTAAACAAAAATTAATAGTATTAGCATATAATTCAAGTGCACGTTTGATAGTTGTTTTTTCACTTTCATTTAATTCCATTTTTTATATCCTTTCCATTTATATTAAAATTAAGATTATTAGTATTATCGTATATTTCTTGACGCTGAACGCCTTGCCACTCATTACGATATCGACGCATTTTAGCATATGTATCATAACAACCGTAGAGCTCTGGTGTATGAAACCAAACAGAATGTTTTTTGACGTCTGCGCAAAGCTTACCGTCTTTTTCAGTTGCAGTTTCACCATCAATGAGTTTGTTATATTGAATACAACCTAAATAGTTTTTACAAATGACTACATTTTTGATTTGTTCACGTAATGGCTTTGCCATACGCATAAATACTTGACTAGTTCCAACAATGTGCTTACGTTGTTTACGTTGTTGCGATATTTCAACCATTATTTCAATTGGCACGTTTTTACTTTCAAGTGAGTTAAATTCAAGGTGTATTTCGTCTATAAAATAAATAACACCATCAATGCCATTTTCTATATTTTTAAGGCAATCAATTCCGTCATATTCTTTAACACGAGTGTATTGTGGCAAACCACTAATTTTAGTATTTGTTACTAAAATTGCACGTGGATAAAAAGAACAAAGTTCGCGTATATATTGAACAGCTGATAGTGTTTTACCAGAACCTTGAGAACCACAAAAAACAAGTAGTCCATGTTGTCCAAAATATGTTGGATGAGATTTTCGAAAATCGTGTCTATACTTAAAAACTCGCAGAATATTAAACGGATTGATTGAACCATTTAAAAAACTTAAATCCATATCAAACCTCGCAGTGCATATTGTCTAGTTTATCGTATAAATGAAATAATGTTTCTGTATTCAGTTCATTATCTTCATTACTATCAACTAAATCAATAAGCCTATATAAAATCAATAACTTTAAAGTCTTTAAATAACTTTTACTAAAATATTCCATAAAAATCCTTTCAAATTAAATTTTTGAGGGCTAAAAGCCCTCTTTGAACTCTTAAACAGAGATTTTTCCTTTCGTAACAGCCTTTTTGAAAATTGATACCAATTTTCTAACACCGAACCACATTAAAACGAAAGTCATACCAACACCTATGATAGATGCTAATATAGCAACTATTTGTACTGGAGTTATAGAACCAACTAGAGCAGTTTGTAAAGGTGCTACTATTGTACCGATATCAGCAGTATTCATTAAGAATTCCCCCTTTCTAACAAAGTTATTTATAGCTAAATAGAGTAAATAACTCTATTGCCAGCTATCTCGAAATTGCACTCAACACGTGATAATAACTGATTGTTTTTAATAAATTGAGCATACTTTTCTTTATCACAAAAAATTGCAATATTTGATGAATAAAATCCAGATTTATCATTAAATTCCTGAGGTGTTCCTAGAAAATCTAAACGATAACAAGGATTTCCTTTTTTTGAATTGAAAGCTTTATATCCTACGAATTGCAAAGTAGTTTTCATAAAAAATCTCCTTCCATAAAAAAATTAGTATAGATTATATCTATACTAAGACTTTATAAATTGAATATAATGTTTAATTTCACGCAACTATATATACAAACTTGTTCGATAATGTATTGCAAATAATCTTTGATTTCACGCAACTATGTATTTTTTTAACCACCTTATATTTACCTTCCTCTCTTCTTTTTCTATAATATATAATAACAAAAACAAGCTACAGATTTTATCTTCAATAACTTGTTTTATATTTAAAAACTTAATAATGTAGTTTTACTAAATTATTTTTCCGTGTTAATTTATAAATTTTATATCTTATATTTAGAAATATTTTTTTAAATATCTTAAAAAGAAAAAATTTAACTGGTTTAAAATCCATATATACTTCTCCTATCAATTCTACAAAATCTCCTCCAAAACCTTTTTTAAATCTATAAAGTCCATCTTCCCCATTTTCCATAGATACACCACGAAAGTCATACTCATTACATCCATTTTTTAATGCGATTTTAATCATTTCCCATTGTAATAGGTATGTTGACATCAAATTTCTATGACTGTTAGAGCTTGCACCATACAAGTACCACATTTTGTTTCCATATAAAATGGGCATTATAGCTGAGATTGGTTGATTTTCATAATATGCTATATAAATTTTTGTATCACCAGGAAACTTCTTTAATATTGTAGCAAAATATTCTTTGGAACGAATTATAAAATTATCTCTTTTCCCTGTCTCTTTCATTAATTCATAAAATTCATCAAGCCCTTTTTCATTTTTTTCAATCACTTCTACTCCCTTTCTCATTGCAAGTCTAATATTATAACGTGTTTTAGAAGCAAAATTCTTAAATATATCGTCTTCTGTTTTATTACGTAAATTTAATCTAAAATTATGCCTTGCTTGTATTTCTTGATCAAATTTAATAGCTTTACTATTTATTTTATAGCCTAATTTATTTGCCATAATAGAAAATTCTTTATTATCTGCTTTAACGTTTGGCTCTATTATAATTGCAAAAGCTTTATATTCAAGTGCAATTTCTTTCATTTTATTAGTAATTTTCCTTAAAATTTCTTCATTATATATATTTCCAATTGGACCTCTTGGAACATACATTATATTACCTAAAATAGGTAGTTTACGTATTAATATACTCATTGTAGCTAATATATTTTTATTATTATCTTCAATTATAATAATATCATTATTCCAAAATTCTTTTACACTTGCCCACTTTATAGATTGCTGAAAATCGCATAAATCTTGTTTTTTTATAAATTCTTCATATATTTGCATATATATAAACCTCCTAATATAATTATATAAAAGAGGTCGAAAAAAGTTATTAAGAAATTCTTAAATTTTTAGAAGAATTTCCTTACATACATTATGCTACTTCCTTACAAATTTCTATATAAAAATAAATCCTTCTTATTAAACATAAGTGTTTAAAAGAAAGATTTATTTTTATAGCTAATCCTGCTTTATTGTTATAAAGAATAGATTATTTCATATCTTTGTCAATAGTTTTATATCTTATAAATATAATTGCACCTATTATTAAGACAGCTATTGTTGAAATTATCATAACTGGATTTAATCCTGTATTTGGGATTGGTTTATCAGCTTGTGTATTATCATTACCACTTCCATTTGGACGTTGTTTTACTCCATCTACATATTCTTCAATATTAGAAGTAATATCTAGTCTAATACCATCAGAAGTTACAGTTGACTGATTACCTCCCTTTTTAGCTATTTCTTCAATAAACAAATATAAACTATTATCATTAACTATATCAGCATAGTTTGGAATTTCTTTAGTATTAAGTGTAAAGTGTATTTTGTTATCACTTATTGTAATATCTTTTATTTCTGTGAAAATTTTTATTCCTGTACCATTAGGATCAGTTGTTAAATAGTAATAATAACTTAGACTATCATTTCCTTTAACTGGACTAATATTAACGTCAATATCTATTAATGAATAATTTGTATTTGAGTTATTTTTAAATGTATATTTCTTTACTGAAGTAACTCTAGCTGTGCAATTTTTTAAATTTGAGTTTTTTGGATTATTATCCTCTGGTGTTTGAGTTGGCGTAGGTGTTGTACTTGGTGTTATAGAAGGTGTAGTTGTTGGAGATACTGTAATTGTTGGTGTTGGACTTACGGTAGTTGTTGGCTTTGGTGTGTCAGTTGCTGTAGCGGTTGGACTAGGTGAAGGAGTAACTGTTGTTGTAGGGCTTGGTGTGGGAGTTTTAGTTGGAGTTACTGTAGGCGTAACAGTTGGTATTACAGTAGGAGATGGTGTTGGCGTTGAAGTAGCTTTTGCTGTTACTGTAATTGACTGTGTCGTTGTTTTTCCTTGGTATGATATTGTTACAGTATTCTGATTTAATTTTAGATTTGAGCCATTTGATATTGAATAATCAGTAATTACTTTACTTGTATTATCACTATAATAAGCTGTAACAACCATTCCAGCATTATTAAAGTTTTCTCCTTCTATATATGCTGTTTTATTAGGTTCTTTCGTAACTTCTATTTTCATTAATTCTGCTATAACTGGCATTGAATTAATTGTATATGCCTTAACAGATGAATCACCATTATATAAACTAGAATTTATTGATGACAATTTTGATAAATCTATCCATTGATTTTTATCAAATCCAGTAGAAGTTGCTATAAAACATTTACTATTTTCCATTTTTATATTTGAATAAAAAGTATCAGCAATTTCAGCTTCCATTGCAATAGTTGTCTTGTCTGAAGTCTTTTGATTTGTTACTTCAAGAACTACTGCAAATTCATTAGAATTTATTTTTAAAGGTTCTGCAAATTCAAGTATATGATATCCGATATTTAATGTTTCAAAATCTCCAGCAGATAGCTTAACTTCAGTAAGACTATCCTTATTAATTTCTGAACCATTTAAATTAACATAGACTCTTGTTTTACATGGTGTAAATGTATGAAATCCAACTTGTGTTAAATATTCATTTGCTGATTTTCTTGTAAATTTATTTGCTTCATAATGTTTAGTTTCGTCGTTAAGTTGCACATATACATATGCCCCTGTCTCATTATATTGATATAAATTATCATATTTTTTTTCAGTTGAAGCATTAACAATTCCTAGCATATTCTTATATATATTAGAATCTTCATATGAATAATACATTATTCCATTTTTTCCAATATTATATGAAAGTTTTCTATTTGTTGTATCAACTGTATAACCAGTTTGATTTGCCCAATTAACAAGTGCTGTATCTGTTATTGCTTGAGGATTTGGAATATTATGCTCTTTATAATATTCTGGGTCAACATTAAATAATTGTTCTTTCATATCATCAAAAGTTGATTCAAGTTTCTCTCCCCAAGAATTTCTAATAATCCAAGCTCCATTTTTAGAAGGTCTATGTTTTGAATTAAAATTATTTACACTATAATTATCATCCCATCCTATAATTGATACACCATGATTAAAGTTTTTAGTATTATCATAGTAAGCAGCTCCTGTGTCATTATTATAAAACTCTGTATCCCATACATCTGAATATACCTTTGTAGCTATTGAACCATAGTTAACAATATGATCTTTCATTTCCTTGATAATTTCAGTTTTATCATCTCCAAATTGATAGCTTACAAAATTACGTGTATCTGATACATAAGCAGAAACTTTTTTATTTTGTATTTCAGATATATTTATTGCATTACTTACATCATTTTTAAAAGGCATATCTGCTTCATTAATAGCACCCATTCCATTGGTTAGATATGAGGCTGCCATTTCAAAAGTTCCTCCCTTACTAGGAAGTCTATTATATCCATATATATTTGTTCCACCAAGTAATGCTTTAACGCAAGAATAGTCCATATGTCTTTCTGAAAAATCATAGAATATTGATACTACATTATTCTTTTTGTTTTTTAAACTTAAATTTGTTTCTAATGAAGACAATGAAGAAAATGCCCAACATTCACTCGTTGACTGTTGGTCTTTTATTCGCATAGTATCACCTATCTGGCTTGATGTCATTAAATTAAATTGATTATCTGTTGCAGACGCTCCAACAAGTTCCAGATTTTTTAATAGGTTACTTGTAGAGTGTTCATTTTTAGGAATGCTAATTAGTTCAGGAACTATTTTATTATTTTTTTCTTCTTCTGATAATGAATTGTATTCTTTAAATTCCTCGCTTAATTCAGGCATTGATAACTTTTCAGCATATATGCTACTTGCTAAAGAATAAGAATTAAGTGACAATAATATAATAATCATTAATATATATATTATTACATTTAGTTTTTTTGTTTTCATTTGATACATTTCTTCCCTTCATTGCTTTTTATTTATCATCCAGATTTTTCTTCAAAAATGATTGATAATGAATCCTTATCTATTTACTATTATAACACTAAAAACATAATTGTAAATAGATTTTTAGTTACAATTATGTTTCAGTTTAATTACAAGTATTTAATTAAAACTTATAAATCCTAATTGCTTTTTCCATGGACTTGAAGGACTTAATTCTGTTGGATCCCAATTCCTACAATCTACATTATTTGATATCTTAGGAGCGTAAGGTTTTCCAAGTGGTCCTGGGTCTTCACTAGAATAGAATTCAACTATCGTTCCTTGTGGAATATTATCAAATATCCATTTAGTATCAACTATTTGCAAACGTACACAACCTAAAGATGCAGAGGTTCCAAGTTTATCGAATTCTTCAAATTGAAGACTATCAGGTCTTCCATACTTTTCATATGGAACTGAATGGAATAAAATATTACCTGTAATTTTTGTTACATAATGTCCATATACATTATGCTGTAGCGCCCCCCACTCCCACTTTGTTTGAAGTGGATATTTTCCTTCTTTTGGAGTATGAGTTCCAGTTGAGCATATCATTGCTCTATATGGATTTAGATTACCCTCATTATCTTTAGTATAAATTGTAACTACATTTGCTTGATTGTTGACTTTAATATAATATGAATTTGTATGATTTAAATTAGTGCTAAGTATGTCTATTGCTTTACTTGGTATTTCTTTGACAGGTTCAATCTCATCATATACATAAGTAGGTGCTTTTTCTATAACCTTTTGAGGCATTTGAGTAGAAATGACTTGACTAACATTAATTGTAGTATCTTTGTTATCACGCAATATCATTAGAAACATAATAAAACATAGAATAATTAGCATAATTGTTAAAGAAATATTATATTTTGATTTAAACATAAACTTGTCCTTTTTATTTTTTTAATATATTAGTTAATCTTTCAATAAGTTCTTCATTATTTTTTGTTAACTTTAGTTGCTTTATAATTTCTTCTGTAACATCTATATTTTGTGAAGATGACATAGTTTTACGTAATAAATAAATAGTATCAAGTTCTTTTTTATTTAATAATAAATCTTCTCTACGTGTACCTGATTTATTGATATTTATTGCTGGGAATATACGTTTTTCTGATAAATTTCTATCAAGTACAATTTCCATATTACCAGTTCCCTTAAACTCTTCGAATATAACATCATCCATTCTGCTTCCTGTTTCAACAAGTGCAGTTGCAAGAATTGTAAGACTTCCACCATTTTCAATATTACGTGCTGCACCAAAAAATTTCTTTGGTTTATGAAGCGCTGCAGGGTCTAATCCTCCTGATAAAGTTCTTCCAGATGTTGGAATAGTAAGATTGTATGCACGAGCAAGTCTTGTAATACTATCAAGTAATATAACAACATCTTTATTTTGTTCTATAAGTCTTTTGGCTCTTTCAAGTACCATCTCAGCAACTTTAACATGATGCTCTGGCAATTCATCAAATGTTGAATAAATGACATCACCTTTTATTGATCTACGCATATCTGTAACTTCTTCAGGTCTTTCATCAATTAATAAAACTATTAGCTCTACTTCTGGATTATTAGTTGTTATACTATTGGCTATTTTTTTTATTAATGTTGTTTTTCCTACTTTTGGTGGAGCAACTATCATTCCTCTTTGCCCCTTTCCAATAGGACACATCAAATCAATTATTCTAGTTGCAAAATCGTCTTGAGCTGTTTCCATTTTAATTTTCTCTTGAGGATATATTGGAACTAGATCATCAAATTTCTTACGTTTATATGCATTATCAGGACTTTCACCATTTACTTCTCCAACATAAATTAATGCTGGGAATTTCTCACCTTCTTTTGGTTTACGGGAAATGCCTTTTATCTTATCACCATTATCAAGTCTAAATCTTCTAATTTGTATAGGAGAAATATATATGTCATCTGGTGTTGATAAATAATTTTTTCCTCTTAGAAAGCCATATCCGTCAGGCAATATTTCTAATATTCCTTCCGATAAACTATCATTTGGACTAGTTAATTTATATCCATCAACTATCCTAATCTCTTCACAAGTTTCTTCTTTTGAAAGTTCATTTTCAATTTTAGTATTTGTCATATTTTCATTATTATTACTGTTAAGTTCTTCCATTAATTCTTCTTTTTTTAATTTTGAAACATTCTTTATTCCTTTATTTTTAGCCATTTGTCTTAATTCAACAAGTGTAAATTCTTCATAATTCATATAAATACTCCTTTTCTCA
This sequence comes from uncultured Clostridia bacterium, assembly GCA_949746675.1. Classification (GTDB taxonomy): domain Bacteria; phylum Bacillota; class Clostridia; order TANB77; family CAG-508; genus CAG-793. Next base: position 8,098 of record CATKDT010000074.1, on the reverse strand, counting down.
TTCATACGCATATAAGCATATCATATTTTTTATAAAAAATAAAGTGATTTTAAACTATTATATAAAAAATATAACCCACATTACTGGGTTATATCAATATAAACACGTTCATTTGGTAAATACATATCAAGTTTATTTCTTGCTACATCTTCTATATATTCAGTTGAGTTCAAGTTATCAAGAGTAGATGATAATTCTTCCTTTTTTTCTTGAGCTGCTTCAATTTCTTTAATAAATTCTTTTTTTTCACTTGCATAAGAGTTTAATAATCGTTGTTGTAAAACAAATGTATAAACTGCATATATTGTTATTGCAAGTATTATTAATCTAATTGTAATTTTCTTCATAGTATTATTATGGCTTCTTGCCTTTCTCCTTTTGTATAATCTACACATATATTTATTCTACAAAAAAATTAAAACTCCTTCTTCTTTATACAATTTTTGACAAATTTTTATTTTTCTTATTCTTATTTTTTTTTGCTGGAAGTTTTCTTAAATTAATAATTACGAATTTTATAGGTTTTCCAAATATTTTAAATAGTATTACTTTTAGTTTTGAGAATATCTTTATAAAAAAATTAATTATTGCAGTAGTAAATTTTACAACATTTTTGCTTAATATTAAAAAGTAAACAACTGCTCCCAATAATATTCCTAAAAAAATATATAATCTAAGTTCTCCATAATTGAATTTTAAATTAGTACCTATTACAACAAAACCTACTATTATCCAAAAAATTATATCTTCAATATATGTAACAATATTTGATGTTTTTATACTTTTTCGAAGAGCTCGAAATAAGTCGAAAACAAACCCTATAAATAATCCTACTATTACATATATTAAGAAAAGTATGCCTTGATTATCCATTATTTAAATATCTTTCCTATTAAACTTCCACCAGATGATTTCTTTTCCTGTTTTTCACTATAATTTATTGAATTGATTTTTCCTTCTATTACAACTTCTGTAGTATCTAAGCTCAATTTATTAATTCGTATATCTTCTCCTTTAATAGTAAGCATTCCAAGCTCTGTATCTAATATAACTATTTGATCATCAAAACTCAAAACATCTCTAACACCTGAAAGTGAAAGTTTTTTTCTATTTTCAAGAACAATATTTTGTATTACTTCCCCATTAATTTTATTTTTATCATATTGATCTGTTGAAATCATAAGCACCTCCTAAAAACTTGTCTACAATTAATTATATTCAGCCTTTAGATTAAATATGATTTATTTAATTAATTTTTTGTGTATTTCATTAAGATATTTTTTATCAACTATTTTATTAAATTGAATTGATATTTTGTATGCACTAACATCAATAGAAATAATATTATCTCTTATATTTTCTATAGTAGGTATTATTTCTTTCAAAATTGATGAATTATTTGAAATTCCTATTCCTATGATTGATATTTTTGTTGTATCTATTGTTTCTACTTTAATGTTTTTAAGTACTTTTATTAGTTTATCCTTTACATCTTTTAGAATTGTAAAATGTATTTTATCTTTTTCTACAATATATTCTCCAAATTTAATATCGTTTTTCAAAAGTTTTTCTAGTACATCTTCATCTACTGTAACATATACAATATTGTCATTTTGGATTATGCTTTTTATCTCATTTTTCTCAACTGTATCATTAGATATTATTGTTCCATTTTCATTGCTAAAAGTTGAGCCAGCTATTATTGGAAGATTGTATTTTTCAGCTAATTCTACACATCTATCATGAAGCACTTTTGCACCTTCATTTGATGAAATAGACATTTCCTTGTATGATATTTGTTTTATTTTTTTTGCGCTGTATATTTTATTAGGATCAGCTGTATATATTCCATCAACATCTGAAAATATATAACAGTTTTTTGCTTTTAACACAGATGCAATTGCAACTGCTGAAGTGTCGGAGCCACCTCTTCCTAAAGTAGTTATGTCTCCATTTTCATTAACTCCTTGAAAACCTGTAACTACAACAATTTTACCACTATCTAATTCATTAATTATCCTTTTTGTGTCAATGTTAAATATCTTTGCATTTTGAAATTTATTATTTGTAAGTATTCCTGCTTGCCATCCATTTAATGATATGGCTTTGTATCCTTTTTCGTTAAGTAATATTGAAAGTTTGCTTGCAGATATCTGTTCTCCAACATTTATAAGTGCATCTAATTCTCTTTCATTTGGTACCTTACTTAGTTCTTTTGCTTCATTTATTAAATTATCAGTCATTTTTCCCTGAGCCGAAACTATACAGACAACATCCTTTTTTCTTTTTTTAAAGTCAATTATTTTATTTGCAACAGTTTCGAGATTTTTATTATTTGCAACAGAGCTTCCGCCAAATTTTAATACAACTATATCCATAAATAAAACCCCTTTACATACTATATTAGTCAAATGATTTGACATATTATATAATATGCACAGGGATTTATTATGTTTAATTATTTTATTCCTTTTATTGCAAAAACTACCATTAGAATTACAAATAGAACAATGAAAACTATAGCAGTTGTGATATATATAGCCTTTTTTGCCTGCCTATCTTCTTTGATTTTCTCATCTTCCTGTTCTTGCTGTGGAAGTACTTCAAATTTAAAATTATCAAAGAATTTAACTAGTTCATTTTTATCTAACATTATTGTTGTTAAAGTCATACATACTTGCTGTTCATCTTTTATAAAAATTACATTTAATGAATATATGTATATTGGAAAAAACATTAACATTTTAGTATTTTTTCTGGATAGATATATATTAATTAAGTCTTCATATTTTATTGTCATTTTATTAAAGTCGACATTAAAAATAAACTTATCCTTTTTTGCTTCTATAGTATATGTATTATTGTAAATAAGTGCAAACACTAATATAAGTACTAAAACTATCGCTACTCCAATGCTAGCAAGATTTAGTTTATAGGCATAGAATAATAAGGCTAAAAGTATAATCATAAATATTAATATTTTTGCTTTATTATTTTTTAGAAATATTTTAAAGTTTGAGTGTAATGTAGGACTTCCTTTTATATCTGTTATTTGACAATATAATTTATTATTACATTTGTTATAAATATCTTTCCATTTCATTGGTTTATATTTTACCTTTCGTCCATCTTATGTCGATTTATTTTAATTGAGATACTAATCTTAATGTGTCACGTGCAATTACAAGTTCCTCGTTTGTTGGTATTACCCATACTGGAATAGAAGAATCATCTGCAGAAATTAAAGCTTCTTCTCCTCTTACATTATTTCTTTCATCATCAATTTTAACACCCATATATTTTAGGTACTCACATATCCCAGCGCGAACTCTAAGTTGATTTTCTCCAACGCCTGCTGTAAATGTAATAACATCTATTCCTTGCATTGCAACAGCATATTTAGCGATAAATTGTGCTACCGTATATTTATAATAATCTAAGCCAATTCTTGCTTGTTCATTTCCTTTATCAATAGCATCTTCAATGTCACGAACGTCACTTGCAAGTTGAGTCATTCCAAGTAACCCTGATTGTTTATTCAAGACACTATCTGTTTCTTTTGGTGTCCATCCTTCTTTTTCCATTAAAAATGTTACTACTGATGGATCTATATCTCCAGAGCGAGCACACATTGGTATTCCAGAAATTGGTGTTAAGCCCATTGATGTTTCAACTGATTCTCCATTTTGAATTGCACATATACTTGCACCTTGACCTAAGTGGCAATTTACTATCTTTAAGTCTTTTCTTCCCATTATCTCAGAAATTCTGTTTGACACATAGTAGTGTGAAGTTCCATGAAACCCGTATTTTCTTATTTTATATTTTTTGTAATATTCATATGATATTGGAAATATATATCTTTCTTTTGCTATTGTTTGATGAAATGCTGTATCAAATACAACTACCATAGGCTTTCCTGGCATTAGTTCTTTACAAGCATTTATTCCTATTACTGCTGAAGGATTATGCACTGGAGCTAGGCTTGAACAATCTTCTACCTTTTTAATTACATCATCATCAACTAATACAGATTCTGTAAAATACTCTCCACCATGTACTATTCTATGTCCTATTGCTCCTATCTCATCTAGGCTTTCTATTGCAGGATATTCTTTATTTAATAATTGCTCTATTGAGAAATTTAATGCTTCCTTATGATTTTTTACTGGATGTTCTAATACATATTTTTCTCCATTTATTTTATGTGTTAAAAATGATGCTTCTCCTATTCTTTCATATGTTCCTTTTGCGATTACCTCTTCATTTGTCATATCAATTAATTGATACTTTAATGATGAACTTCCACAATTGATTACTAAAATTTTCATAATATATTATTCCTTTCTTATTTATTTGAAATTGCTTGAACTGCTGTTATAGCTATTACTCCTGCAACATCTTCTGCAGAACAGCCACGTGATAAGTCATTTGCTGGTTTTGCTAAGCCTTGGCATAATGGTCCATAAGCTTTAGCATGAGCTAATCTTTGCACTAATTTATATCCAATATTTCCTGAATTTAAATCTGGAAATACTAATATGTTAGCTTTTCCTTGTAGTTTACTATCTGGAGCTTTTAGTTTTGCAATTTCTGGAATGACTGCAGCATCTAATTGTAGTTCTCCATCAATAAGTAATTCAGGCGCTTTTTCATTAGCAATTCTAGTTCCTTCTATTACCTTTTCAGTAAGTTCTGAATGTGCACTTCCCTTTGTTGAATATGAAAGCATTGCAACTTTTGGCTCTGCTGTTTCAGATACAAGTTCCTTAAATGACTCTGCTGACTCGATGGCAATATCTGCAAGTTGCTCTGCTGTTGGATTTTCATTCATTCCACAATCTGCAAATATATATACTCCATCTTCTCCAAATTCTTTATCTGGAACACACATTACAAAAAATGCTGATATTGTTTTTATACCTTCTCTTCCTTTTATTATTTGTAAAACTGGTCTTAGTGTATCTGCTGTTGGGTGGTCTGCTCCTGAAACATAACCATCTACTTCATCCATTTTTATCATCATTGTTGCAAAATAATTATAATCAGTTGTTAGTAATGTGTGTGCTTTTTCTATGGTCATTCCTTTTTGTTTTCTAAGTTCATAAAGCATATTTTCGTATTTCTCTAATTTCTCTGCTTTTAAAGGATTTATTATTGTTGCTTTTGAGATGTCAATATTATTACTTTTTGCAAGTTCTTTTATTTTATCTTCTTCTCCTAATAAAATTATATTTGCAAATCCTTCATTTATAGCAATTTCTGCTCCTTTTAAAACTCTAACATCGTTTGCTTCTGGCAAGCAAATTGTTTGTATATCCTTCTTTGCTCTTTCTTTTATTTTTTGAATAAAGTCCATTTTTTAGGTCCTTTCTAACTATTTGTCATAATTACTATGAACAGTAAAAGTTGTCTTTTACATAAGTTAATTCTTTATCATTTATTGCAAGTTTTTAATTACATTTTAGTGTTCATTTTAATCGTTACTTATTATATATAATCTATTCAAAAATTACAAGAGATTTACAGTAAAATAATTTAAAAATAAAAAGGAAAATTATAATGAATTTTCCTACCATACTATTTTATTAAATTTTCCATATCTTCTGGAATTGGAGCTGTTACATCAATTAGTTTTCTTGTCACAGGATGAATAAATTGTATATGATATGCATGTAGTGCTTGTCTATTAATTAAGTTTGAACTTTTACCATATAAGCTATCTCCTAATAATGGATGATTAATGTATGACATATGAACTCTTATTTGATGAGTACGACCTGTTTTTAAAATACACTTTGCAAGTGAAAGTTTTGTATTGTTGATTGTAAAGTTTTTTATTGCTTCGTATTCTGTTATTGCCGTTTGTCCATCTTTTGACACACATCTTTCGATTATGCTTTTATCTTTTCTAGCAATTGGCTCATTGATTGTACCTTTACCTGTTATAGTGCCTTCTACAATGGTAATATATTCTTTTTCATAAAAGCCTAAGTTTTCTTGTATATACTCTGTTTTTGCAAAGATTACTATTCCTGTAGTATTTTTGTCAAGTCTGTTTACTATTCTAGTTTTTTTATGAATGTTATGTGTATCAAAATAATATTTCACACCATTTGATAGGCTGTTTTCAAAACATTCCATACATGGATGCACAGGAATAAATGGCTGTTTGTTTACTATTAGCAGCCATTCGTCTTCATATAATATGTCTACTTTAATATTAGGATTTGGTATAATATTTTCACATGTTTCATTAAAATCTAAATCAACTTCAACTATATCATTTTCATTAACTTCTTCATAATCTTTTGCCTGTTTTCCATTTACAAAAATTCTATCTTGTTTTACTTTTTTATATAGTCTTTTTGAAATTGATAGATCTTCTCTAAGTACTTGCTTTAGAGTTTTATTTTCTTTTACAATATATTTTAACTTCATAATTTTACCAACTATATTTATTTTTTAGAAAAAGTATATCAATTTGAAAATAGAGTGTCAATATCTTTTACTATAATTATATTCTATTATATAAATTTGCTAAATTAAAAATGACATAGTAAACTTATAAATTAAATCACTATATCATTTTTTGATTTATATAATAGTATCTTTTTTATTTAGTAATTGCTGCTATTGGAGCATTTTCACTAACACGGCTCCTTGTAACAAAACTTATTTTTTTATTTCTATCTATCCACAAATAATTATCTGCAGATGAAGCTGTTGGAGAAGCTATTATAATTCCATAATCAATTGCTGGGATAAATACATTATTAAATCCTGATTCTATAGAGTTATTATTTGTGTTAAATCCTGAATTATCATATTTTCCATTTGCACCTACCAAATATCCATTTTCTACTTTGTTTATTAATGCCATTCCGTTAGGATTATTTTCTTTATATACATTATAAGCCTTCATATATAATTCTACACTTGGACTTCCTATTGCATATTCTGCTGATTCATCCTTATATATTGTCCATTGATCTGGATCACATAGCCATGCTGCATATCTCTCAGTTTTTGTATCTATTGCACTATATGCTGAGTTTGCCCATTTTGGATTCATTTTTCTCATTGTAGCACCTCCATCAGAAGGTGAAATTTCTTTTAAAGAGGTTTCATTTCCTACTAAATCTCTTTTTAAATATAATGTTCCTATTCCATCCCCAAAGTAGTTTTCAGCATCATAATAAAATATTCTCCAAGTTCCTCCTGCAGCAGGATTATATTCTACTTCTTTTCCTATATATTGTTGTAATGTATTTTCGTTAACCAGTTCTTTTGCTTCATCTATTGTTATTTTATCCACAGTTGTTACTTCTTTCATTTGCACATCTGAAATATTATCGCAATTATCTGTTGCTGTTACTGATATAGAATATGTCATTTCCTTAGTTGTTATTATTTCTACTGTTTTTCCTTGTGTAAATACTCCTGTTCTTTTATCTGCTGGTATTCCTTCTAATGTTGTATCTTGTTCTGATGTTATTGTATAGTTAAAATGTTTTAGTCCACTTTCATTATCGTGTCCTGTTGCACTAAATTTTATTTTTAGTCCTGTGGCTTCTGCTGTTACGCTGTCAACTACTGGTGGTATATTATCTACTCTTATTGTTATTGGTATTGTTTTTGAATTTGATTTTCCATTGCTGTCTTGTGCACTTATAACAATTATTGCATCTGATGTTATATTATTTATTGTATAATCTCCTCCGTTTGTTGGAAATCCTGATATTGTTGTTCCATTATTAGTTGCTGTAGAATTCATTATTGTTCCACCACTATATGTTACAATTCTACCTGTTACTGAAATATTTGCAACTTGATCTGGTTTTATCCATCCACTAGAAAGTCCATTCACACTTGCTGTTATTATTACTCCATCTGCTGGTCCAATGTAATCTAATATCTTTGGTACTGTTCTATCTACTTCAAATATAAATCCATCTACGATTGCTTGGCTTATCCTTGGATTTGTCCCTTCTTTTACATCTTCACCTATGCTATTTATCTTATCTGTTAGTTCTTCATCTGTTAATCCAATCTCATACTTTTGCATTTGAGCTTCACCTAATAACATTTCTAGTGT
>CATKDT010000073.1 GCA_949746675.1 uncultured Clostridia bacterium | reverse complement strand
CATTAATAGCATTATCAACATTTTCTGCTTTTTCTTCATTTGCAGAACTTGATATATTTTCTTTGTTTAAATTCCAAGCTTGAACTCTATCTTTGTTATTTATTTCTTTTAACATATCATTAGGAGTTTGATCACTATAATCTTTTACTGGATCTGATACTAAATTTCCTTTTAAAAGTGTTTCTTTTATTGCGTGTAGTACTGCCTTAAATACTTTTTGCTCTTCTTGAAATCTAACTTCTAATTTCGTTGGATGTACATTAACATCTACCTTTTTTTGCTCCATGTCAATATTTAAAATTAAAAATCCATGTTTTCCTATTGTAACTAATCCTTTAAATCCTTGCTCTGCTGCACTTGTTAATGTTTTGTCTTTTATAAATCTATTATTTACAAAAAATAACTGATTTGTTCTATTTGAACGTGCTATTATTGGTTTTCCAATAACACCTGTTACATGGTAATCCTCGTATTGGTAGTCTACTTCTATTATATTTTCAAATATTTCTTTTCCATAAATTGCATAAATACAGTCTTTTATATCACCTGTTCCATTTGTTTGTATAACTGTCTTTCCCGAGTTTAATAGTTTTATTGCTACATCAGGATTTGCTAGTGCTATTCTTTTTATTGTGTCTTCTATATATCCTAGTTCTGTAAAATCTTTTTTTAAAAATTTGTATCGTACTGGTGTGTTAAAAAATAGTTCTTTTACTGTTATTGTTGTTCCCTTAGCACAGCCTTCTTCATGCATATCAGTAGTTTTCCCGCCTTCTGCGCTTATTTTATATCCAATAGATGAATCCTTAGTTTTTGATACTACTTCCATTTTTGATATCGCTGCTATACTAGCTAAAGCTTCACCTCTAAACCCCATAGATTTTACTTCATCTAGGTCGTCTGCTTTTCGTATCTTACTTGTTGCATGCCTTTCAAATGCAATTTCCATATCGTCTTGCATTATTCCCGATCCATCATCTATAACTCTTATGTATGTTATCCCACCATTTTTTATGTCTACTGTAATATTTTTTGCTCCAGCATCTATTGAGTTTTCTACTAACTCTTTTACTACTGATGCTGGTCTTTCTATTACTTCTCCAGCTGCTATTTGGTTAATTGTCAAATCATCTAACAGAACTATCTTTCCCATACTTACATCCTTTCGCTCACTTCATTCGCTCATCGACAAACATGTTCTTCCTTCGTAAAAACATGTTTTTCAATTCTTATTTTTGTGGCTTTTTTTTATTTAGTTTTTCTTTTTAAAATCTGTCTATCAATTTTATTTACAATTTTCAAGTTGATTATATCATTACAAAAATTTTTTGTACATATTTAAGAATAAATTTTTTGTTAAATTTTGATATTATGTTTACATAATGTTGTATGTATTGTAAAATTTGTCAACATATAACTGTATTCTCCTGTCATTGTATTATTTTCACCTGTTACTACGTTATTGCTTGGACAAGTTTTTATAAATTCCCTTTATGCTGGTTCATTTACACCGTTTGTTGTCCATTTATATTTTAAACTTGTTACCCTTTCCCCCGTTTCTTTTATTATTAGTACTATTGTAAAATTTTTCAAGTTATGTTACAATATTTAATATTCAAAATCCCTTTATAAGGCTTGGTCAATAAATACTACTAGCCTTGTAGAAAGGAATATAATAATATGAAAATATTGTCCACTTTTATCCTGAAGCTGCCCTTTGGCCATATTATAATAAAATTAGAAATTTTAAAACTGGTGCTTTTCGATTTGCTATTAAAAATGATGTCCCAATTATTCCAATGGTCTTTACTTTTAGAGAACCTGAAGGATTTCGTAAATTATTTAAACAAAAGAAAGATGTTACTTTAAAGATATTAGATCCTATAAAATATGAAAAACCTATAGATGATGAAAACTATAGACAATCTATCAATGATTTCCTAAAAATCACTTATGATGTAATGGATAATTATTCTACTGATTTTTATAAAAGTTTTAATAATTAATTTTATAATATAATGACTTCCCTAATTATGTAATATATATTAGGGATTTTTTGTTATATAAAAAATATTAACTAGTAAAATAGACTAAAAATTTGCCAAATATTATTATATACAAACTTTTGATGTATTTTATTTGTAACAAAAAAAGTAAATTAGAATAGTATATATTATACAAAGGAATTAAAAAATCTTACAAGGAGGTACTATAATGAGAGGCTCAAACGGAGACTGTTTATGGTTCATTATACTAATCGTTATTCTTATGTGTTGCTGTAACAAATCAGATTGCAATAACGACTGTGGTATGACACCACCTTGCTGTAACAATTAGTGTATTAATCACTCATTTAGTCACGTACTTATCAAAGTACATTTAATCCATATATGGAAGGAGGTTCTTTGCAATGTTTGACAAATGTGGAAAAGACAACGACTGTTGCTGTATAATAATAATTTTATTATTACTTTGCTTCTGCTGTGGCGGAAATAAAGGTTGTTGTTAGTTTTACAAAATAATATTTCTAGTCTTCAAATGTCTAGGCTCACGAAGACTAGAAATCATTTATTAATTTAACAATTTTTCTATAACTTTTTAAAAATGAGAACCTCTTTGGTATAGCCATTAAGGTTCTCATTTTGATTTTTATCATAATATTTGATATTAAATAGATAACTTTAATTTAATAAGATTTTAGCAAATTACATGATTACTAAATGTTATACTAATTGTGCTGTTCTTGATTGTTTGTGTTTTTCGAGTGCCTGTGCTATTTGGTCTGGACAAGATGTCCCTCTTCCTCTACAATCTATGCCCTTTACTTTTGCTATTACGTCATTGATATTCATTCCTTTCACTAAAGCTGCTATTCCTTGCAAATTTCCATGACATCCGCCTATTACTTTTAAGTCTTGTATTATATCATTTTCTATGTCAATTATTATTTCTGTTGAACATACTCCTTGTGGTCTGTATCTATACTGCATATCTTTCTTCCTTTCTTTTTGTGGATTTTTGTTGGTTTATAATGTTATTATATCCCTTTTACCATATAATTTGAGGTTATCTATAGTAGATAACCTCATTTATTATATATTAGTTTTAGTTAAAAAGTCAACATTGGGAAATTTTAATTTAATATTAATCTGTGTTTATATTTTTCTATTATTGTACTTTTATGTTATTCCTACATACTCATAATAATAACCGTAAATTATATCCATTAGGATATGCATCATTTCTTTCTCCATATATAGTCTCTTTTTCTCCAATAGGTCCTTCATCTCTTATTTTTACCGAAGAAACTTCCTGTTCATATAAATTTCCTCCACTAACTCTATAGCAATAGTGTAAGTGTCCTGAATGTGGACCTGTATAATCATTTCTATAAGTTCCTACACAATCTACATATTTAAAATACTTTTTATCCTTTAAAGTAATCTTACCTGTATTAGAATTAAAATCTACAGTAGCATATGCGTCATTCCCACTATTAATATTTCCTATAATCCAGCTAACCGAACCTTCATATCTAAGTTCATATTTTGCTAAAGAATATTTAACTCGTGTCCATGTATATAACTTTGTGGATCCTGCTAAAGTTTTTGAATTATTATTATTCATTGAATCATAAATTATAACCATACAAGTATGATTTCCTGTACTTAAGCCTGTTATATTTACAGTCTTTGATATACTTGAATTTGTTGCTGTTATTATTTGAGTATAATCATTTTGTACTACTCCATCTATATAAAACTCAAATTTTACTATTCCTGATTTTGTATCTTGTGCTGTCGTACTTAATGTTATTCCATCTATAGAATATTTCTCTACTGTAAAGTTTGTTATTGTTGGTCCTTGATTATCAAAGTTAAAACCTTCACTTCTCCATTTTATCTTTTCTCCTGATTCTGTTTCTAACATTGTCCATAAATAATATGTTCCTGTCAATCCATCTTTTGATATTGTATCCCCACTTTTAAATGTTTGTTCTTCTGGAAAGTTATCCTCTGTTGGCTCTGTTACACTGTTTATCCATTGATATTTTGCTTTTACTACTTTGTCAGCTGTTTCTTGTATTGTTACTGTTGTTGAATGTGATTTTTGCCATTCTGTACTTCCATTTGGTGAGAATTCTACTGCTGGTACTATGCCTGTAACTTCTACTACCACACTTGCCATTAAATTCCCATATGCTTTTATTATATACTTTCCATTATGTGTTGCCGTGTATTGCTCTGTTATATCCAACTTTGCTGGATCATATGTGTATTCTTTTATCTTTTCTCCTG
>CATKDT010000072.1 GCA_949746675.1 uncultured Clostridia bacterium | reverse complement strand
TGATATTGATACAATTAGTAATAGAAAAAATCCATTTTCAACTCCAAGAAAGATGTACGATATATCTGAAGAATTTATAGAAAAAGTTAAAAATGAATTGCCCTTACAGCCATGGACTGTTGGAATTCATACTAAAATAGCAAAAAAATTGAATGAAGAAACTCCAAAAGTATCACAAGCTATAAACACTCTAATTGAAAGAGGAATATATTATAGACAAAAGAATGGCATACTTTATGATAAAAATAAAAATGTAGTAAAATATAATAATTAATTACTGAAACATTAAGTTGATTATATTTGACTTTTTAACTTATATAATATATATTTATTTTGTAAGTAAAAAGACTTATATAAAAATGTTTAACCAATAAGAATATAAACAAGATGTCAATGACATCGATTTGACAGCAAAATATAAATATCATATATATTATATATACTACAAATACTTTTTATATAAAAAGTGCATTGTCTAGTAATACCAACAAAAACAAATAATATTAAAAATATAGTAAATACTAATAATATTGTGAGTGCTAGAACATGTGGAAGTGGGAAGAAATACAAAAATTGTTGTGGAAGAAATGAGTAATATCAAGGGATTACAAAAATATTAGAGCTAAGAAATTGCACTAATTAGCTTAAATGTCCACAACTTGTCCACGCAAAAATGATTTGTGGACAAACTTGTAAAAATAAAGTAAAAATATATCTGTGTAAGAATCGATGGAAATAGTTATATAAAAGATGTCAACATTCAATGTTGATATCTTTTTCATTATTATAAAAGTATGATATACAATAATTGATTGGATATCCAAAATAGTTCAAGTATGAAAAATAAAAATACAATATTATTTAGAATGATGGCAATCTTTCTTTCTTCAATAATTTTATTAGCAAATATTTCATTTGCAAATACAAATAATGATATAAATAATGAGACAACAAATGATACAACAGAAAATATAACAGAAACAGTAAAAAGCTATGGATCACTAAACTTAGTAACAGGAGAAATGAATACAACATCGGAAGTATAAAGTAATCCACTATGAGTTAGGAATTCCGTGTAGGTTTCATGATTTTAGAGATACACACGCAACAAGATTGATTGAGGTAGGAGTAGATATAAAAGCTGTAGCAGGACATAGTACAATAAATACGACTTATGATATATTGGAATAAATCTAATATAAATAAACACACAGAGCCCCATTGATTTAGGGCTCTGTGTGTTTTGCCAAATATGAAATTTAATAAATTTAGGGAAGTGTGTTCAATAAACAACACGCTTCTAAGTAACTTGAAAGCAAAGGTTTGAAATCTTTTGGGGCGGGATATGCTGTTGCGTTGAACTGCACCTGAATGATCTCCATACGCTTTTGCCTAACAGAATATTCTGGAAGATTTGGTAATGTTGCAGCAGTAGTACCTATAACAGGCTCATAGCTTGCAACTCCAATATCTTGAAAAAGATCTCGATTTTCTTCCAAATAGTTGACTAAGCCATTGAAGATTTCTTCAGTTTCGCCAGGAAAACCAGTGGTGTTTAGGTCAATTTTGCCTCCAACGTGACAAACAACATTAATCTGCCCACCAGTATCAATATCGGTAAGGGTTAAAATAATGTCATCACCACGCTTAACAGAAGTCACTGCGAGAGAACGCTTGAAAGCTTCAATGCGAACTTTCTCAGCAGAATACTCCTGCATGAGCAGTCCAGCGCCGCTTCCAATATACTGTTCCACCTGATTGCTGTAAAGGTCAGCACTCATGCTGTATGTGCCATCCTTTTTGCTGAGAGCAACATCATACATACCAGGGAGCTTGATTACTATATCCGCTCTTTGAGTACCATAGTAATAGCGGCACTCTCCATTAGGGATAAGGGTAAAACCCATCTTGGCTGTTGCGGCACTAAGTGCTTCCTCATCGGAGATTAAGGCATTAATCTTAGAAAAGTGGCTCATTAGTTTTGCTCTCCTTCTTCTTCATAGGAAATTACCCTGCAAACTCTTGTAAGAGAAATAATATCTTTCTCCAAGCCGTTAGCCTTCTTGATATGGGATTCTTCACACCATCTTCTGATGGAATCGATTTGCTCACTCATGCCGCCAGAAGCAGCCATAGGAGTGATATTGTGAATAGCTGTGATAATGGAGTCATCAGTCAAAACTTTATTGTCGCTGCTCCAAGTATCATACAGTGCATTAACAACTGTCTGCTCGATTTCAGCACCAGTGAATTTATCGGTGCTTTCAGCCAAAAGGTTAAGGTTGTAGTTAGCGGGATCTCTCTTATACTTCCTGAGCTGAATAGCAAAAATTTCCTTCCGCTCTTCCAAGGTCGGGATATCGACAAAGAAAATTTCGTCAAAACGTCCTTTCCTTAAAAATTCGGGAGGGAGCTGAGAGACGTTGTTTGCCGTTGCAATGACAAAAACTGGAGACTCCTTTTCCTGAAGCCATGTAAGAATTGTGCCGAACGCACGAGAGGTAACACCAGAGTCGGTTTTACCACTAGACTACAGCCCTGCAAGTCCCTTTTCGATTTCATCAATCCAAAGGACACATGGAGCCATAGCTTCAGCGATTGCAAGTGCCTGTCTGGTGTTAGACTCAGTTTCTCCAACCAAGGAACCAAAAAGCTTACCAATGTCGAGCTTGAGCAAAGGCTTTTGCCATATGAATTCAGTAAACTCTTGACAATTTAATATTAAAAATAGAATTCATAAATAATAGAAATTTGCTTGCTTTGTCAATCATGAAAATTCAATAAATTAGATAAATAGCATAATAAAAATGAACTGACCGAAAATCTTCGACAGTTCAAAAGTTAATGAATATTTAATCTTATTGCATA
This sequence comes from uncultured Clostridia bacterium, assembly GCA_949746675.1. GTDB lineage: Bacteria > Bacillota > Clostridia > TANB77 > CAG-508 > CAG-793. Next base: position 16,862 of record CATKDT010000072.1, on the reverse strand, counting down.
ACAGAATATTTTTGCTTAGCTGTATCAATTTTTGTTTGCTCAGCAGTATCTGTTTTATACCAGCCTTTTTCAGACATTAAGTTGTACAATTTGTTTTGAATATTTAAAGTTTCATTTAGAGCACATTTAAAAGCTTCATGAACTTCAGCTGTAGTTGATTCTATTGTACCATGAAGATATAAATCAGATACACCTTTAATAACTAATAGTTCATTTTCCATTAAGTCTTTGTCTTCCATATAGACCTCCTTATAATAAATTTAAAAATTTGTCAAATAACTCTGTGTGTTTTTGTTCTAATTCTTTAATGTACGCTGAAATCTCTGGGTCTACTAATTTTTCAGACGTTTTTTTACTGCACGATTTCATAAAATTTTCGTGTCCTAAAGCGTCTTCAATATATAAAAGTTCTTTACTTGTCATATTATCACCACCTATAATAAAAGTATTGCCTATAAAAATAAAAATATACAAGAGATTAATAAAATAAAGACAAAATTTATTACTTATGATATAATGAGTTTGAAATAAGTGTAAAAGTTATATAAAGGAGAGAAATTTAAAAATGAATAAAAGTAAATATAAAATTTTAGAAAATAAACAAATTGCAAAAGATGTTTATAAAATGCTTCTTGAAGGAGACACTTCAGCAATTAATAGACCAGGACAGTTTATAAATATTGAAATAGAAGAATTTTATTTAAGAAGACCAATATCAGTATGCGATTATAATGAAAAGACTATAACAATTATATACAAAATAATGGGACAGGGAACTGAAAAAATGTCAAAACTTGAAGTAGGAAAAGAACTTGATATATTGACAGGACTTGGAAATGGATTTGATATTAAGACTTCAGGAGATATGCCCTTAATAATAGGCGGAGGAGTTGGAACACCACCAATGTATAGATTGTGTAAAGAATTAATAAAAGAAGGAAAAGAGCCTATCGTTATACTAGGATTTAATTCAAAAGATGATATATTTTATAAAGAAGAATTTGAAAAACTAGGTGTGAAAGTTCATATCTCAACAGTTGATGGAAGCATTGGAACAAAAGGCTTTGTTACAGATATTATGAAAGAAATAAAAGACTTTACATATTTTTATGCTTGTGGACCAATGGTAATGCTAAAAGCAGTATGCGATGCAACAAATGCACAAGGAGAAGTTAGTCTTGAAGAAAGAATGGGATGTGGATTCGGAGCATGTATGGGATGTACGATTAAAACTAAAGAAGGATATAAAAGAGTATGCAAACAAGGACCAGTATTTTGCAAAGAAGAATTAATATGGGAATAAACATAATTTTAAAGATTTTATAAAAATGTGAAGGGAATATATTTTAACATGGAAATAAATAATAAAGATCTTACAACAACTTTAAGTGGAGTAGAGCTTGATAATCCAGTAATTCCAGCAAGTGGAACATTTGGATTTGGATATGAATTTGCAGACATTTATGATATTAATATCTTAGGTTCTATTGCATTAAAAGGAACTACCAAAGAGGAAAGATATGGAAATGAACTTCCACGTATTGCAGAGTGCAAAAAGGGATTAATTAATTCAATAGGTTTACAAAATCCAGGAATAGATAAAGTAATAAAAGAGGAATTACCTAGAACAAGAAGGTTTTTCAAAAAGTCATTAATTGCTAATATAAGCGGATTTTCAATTGAAGAATACACACATTGCTGTGAGTTAATTGACAAGGAAGAGCAAATTGAAATAATAGAATTAAATATAAGTTGCCCTAATGTACATAATGGTGGTATGACATTTGGCACAGATCCTAAGTCTGCAAAAGAAGTAACAAGAGCTGTAAAAGCAGTGACAACAAAACCATTATATGTAAAGTTAACACCTAATGTAACTAATATTGTAGAAATAGCCAAAGCTGTAGAAGAAGGTGGTGCTGATGGAATCGTACTAATTAACACACTTTTAGGAATGAGAATTAACTTAAAAACTAAGAAACCAGTTATTGCAAATAAGATGGGAGGCTTTTCAGGTCCTGCAATTTTTCCAGTTGCATTAAGAATGGTATATCAAGTATATGAAGCGGTTAATATCCCAATAATAGGTGTTGGAGGAATTGAAACTTCAGAAGATGTAATTGAAATGATGCTTGCAGGCGCATCAGCAGTTGAGGTAGGAGCAGCTAATTTGAAAAATCCATATGTATGTAAAGAGATAATTGAAAACTTGCCAGACACAATGGATAAATATGGAATATCTAGCCTGAAGGAAATAATTGGGAAAGCACATTAGCAATAATTAAAAAGGAGGCAAAATAAAGAAATTAATTTTTGCTACTGTTGATAAATCACCACATTGTACACAACTTCATTATGTTATTAAAGAGTTAGAAAATGCTATTGATATAAGTCATATTCATTATGCTCAGCGCGGCACCTTCAAAAGTAAAGCCTTGTTCTTGCATAAAAGCAACTAAGTTTTGTGGGGTATATATTGATTTTATAAAAAATGATATGCTATAATGTACTAGATATAAAATTATATTATTGTCACTTATTTGTCACTTTCATTATGTTACAATAATAATATAAAAACTAGAGGAAAAATAAATATGAGGAATTTAAAAAAGACAATTAAGCAAATACTGTTTTTGTTGGTATTAATTACATTTACTTTTTGGTTAATATTTAGAAAACAAAATTTTAATGAAATATATAATATAGTAATAAATGCTAATGTTAAGTTTGTAATACTAGGAATTATAGCAATGTTTTTGTATTTTACAGCAGAAGCCTATAATTTACGTAGAATTATGAAAGCGTTTGGGGAAGATATGTCTTTACTTAAAGCAATTAAATTTACTTTAATAGGATTTTTCTTTAGCTCCATTACACCCGCAGCTACTGGTGGTCAACCAATGGAAATATACTATATGTATAAAGAAAAGTATTCTAGTACATATGGGATGACAGCACTTTTAATACAGTTTTGTTGTTTTCAATGTGTTACAATACTTGCAGGAATTGCTGGTGCAATTATAAATAGTAGTTATATACAAGGAAATATATTTTACTTGCTTTTAATAGGTATAACATTTAATTCTATAGCTTTAATTGGAACACTTATATTTTTATTTTCAAAAAGACTAACTAGATTTTTACTAAACATTGCAATCAAACTATTACAAATACTCAGATATAAAAAAGTTGATACAGTAAAAGAAAAGCTAGAGAAAGCTTTGGAAAAATACAATGATTGTTCTGACTTTATAAAAAAACATAAGTCAATATTTGTTAAATCATTTTTAGTTGTATGTTTTCAAGTATTAATGTATTACAGCATATCATACTTTGTATATAAATCATTTAATTTGAGTGGAGTTAGTGCGTTTAATATTATTACAGTTCAAGCACTTTTATATAGCACAGTTTCGTCTTTACCACTTCCAGGAGCAGTTGGAGTAAGTGAAAGTGCATTTTTAAAAATATTTGCTAATATATTTGGATTAAATTTAATTAATAGTGCAATGATTTTAAATAGAGGGATAAATTTTTATTTATATGTTATTATTAGTACTATTGTAGTTATTGTTAATATACTTTTTATGAAAAAAGGTATGCCAAAACCTAGTTTTAATGAAAATATGAAAGAGACTGACTAATTTAGATTTTATATAAGGAAGTGCAAATTAGTATGATTTAAAAGTAAATGTATAACAGAAACGGCAGGGGAAGAACCCCTGCCGTCTGTTTGCGTATTAATATGAATAAATATTTTTGCCTGTAATTTTGTAAATATCCGATCAACGGGGAGAATAAATACCGAAGTACCGATAGTTTGGTACATACTCAGTTAATGGTACATAAGGTGTTGTGACAACAGGATGAGAAAAAGTTCCTTCAGGAAATGGATCACGATTGCCAATATATCCATCAGCAAAGGTGCAACTCCAGTCAAATTCAATTTCGCCTCCAGCAATGCCTAGTCTCGAAAATTTGTGTGTCAAGTCATTAGAGGCTCTTACAAATTGAAGTTTGCCATCTTTTTCAGCATATCTCCAAATCCTCTGAGATGTATCCTGATAGAACAAACCTTCCTCGTCTAGTTCCAAGTTTAGGATTTCATCAATGAACTTGAGCTCAGACTTTGTCCTGTCAGGAATAGCATAAAGATATATGCCGACATTGTACTTCATTTCTGCACTACTGTAATCAAATGGAACAGAGCTTGCTACAAGGAATAATGTGTCATGCACATCGTCATAGTAGAAGTAGACATCATAGGGACGATAATTTTCGGTATCCATCCCTTTCCAGTCTAATGTAGTACCAGAGAGGTGTACTTCTTTTCCATGAGAGTACTTGACAAAACGATTATTAACAATGTCATAAGTACCGTCGCCAGCAATGTAGATTGCCAAATGGTTGTTTATTATTTCTGGTGGCAAGTCAAGTATGTGCTGAGGATGGATTTTGCTAGATGATGCCCATTTCCCATCAATACATAGAGTACCATAGTAATCATCAATTGATACTATGTGACCATTAATTTCAGTAGGCATTCCATCCCACTCATCATTATAGTAGCGTTCAATAGCCAAATCCGCCACCGCCTGATTTTCATAATATTCAGGAGACAGATTATAATGTGAGCTGGAAGAAGAACTGGGCTTATTTACCGATGTGTCTGAGTTTGCTTTTGTACCAGCAGTAGTGGTTTCATTTACTACTTTGCTATTATCAGCAGACGGTAAAGGAGTATATATACTGTTTGTTGTTTCTTCATGGTTGGTAGAAGCATTGGGCTCAGTTGTGGATATGTCTTCGCTGGAAATTGCATTAGGACAGCTGTTATTGCTGGTGCAAGAGCACATGTTGTCGCGGATTTGTAATACTAAAGAAAACAGCGAAACATATGCAAGAACACAGATAATAACTGCCCAAGCCTTTAGCTTACGCCTCAACTTGTTATAAGCGTAGTTGTTATTGCTCTTTTGTTCTGTGTCCATAGGAACTTTCCTCCGTTCGTTTCTCTTATGGTTAGTGCTCATTTTTCAACAACCTTTCTATAAAATATTTATTGGTATCAATGTGCGTTTTTAGATGGTATCATTTAAACTCATAACTAATACAATCTAAAAAGAATGCTGAAAAACATTCATATATCAGTATAGCACAGAAATTACCAAAAGTCAATTTATGTAATCTATATTTGAAATGGAATAATATTATTTATGAAATAAAAAATATAAAAGTAATGCAGTTTTTAATAAATTTATATTGACAATATGAAAATTATAAAATATAATAACTGTTGTTATATAACGAGCGTTATACAACATAATTAAATAAGGAGATTGATTAAATGCCACCACTCAAAAGATTTCAAAGAGAAGAGATAATAGATACCGCATATGAAATTGTAAAAGAAGAGGGTTTGTCTTCGTTAAATGCTAGAAGTTTAGCTAAAAAATTGGGCGGTTCAGTTCAACTGATATATCATAACTTTACAGACATGAATGAATTAATTGAAGAAGTAAAAGAAAAGATACACAACAAATATAAAGAAAATTTGGAGCAAGCAACTGATGAAAAGCATCCATATTTGGCAAAAGGAATGGCATATGTAAAGTTTGCAAAAGACTATCCAGAATTTTATAAAATATTATTTATGCAGAAAAGTAATATGAACTTAGATGAGTTCTTTGAAGTAGATAAGAATACAAATGAAAATGTTATGAACTCAATTACAACAATATTTAATTTGTCAGAAGACAAGTTAAAAGACTTTCATACTAAGGTTTGGATATTTACACATGGACTAGCATGTTTAACAGCAACTAAGACAGTAGAACTTTCAGATAAAGAAATTAGAAAATTTTTGATAGAAACAGTAAATGAATTATTCAAAGGATATAACAGTTGACTAAAATAAACTAAAGAAAAATTAAATAATGACTAATTTAAAAAACAATTAATATAAAAGTTAAACTACTTTTAAATTAACAGTATTATATAAGGAGGTAAAATTTGAATAACATAATAGAGGTTAAAAACCTAGAAAAGAAGTATAAAGAATTAACAGCAATAGATAATTTATCATTTGAAGTACATGAAGGTGAGATATTAGGATTACTGGGGCCAAATGGAAGTGGAAAATCAACAACAATGAATTGTATACTATCACTATTAAATTTTAGCAAAGGAAGTATTAGGATATTTGGAAAAGAAATGAAACCAGATGCATATGACATAAAAGCAAAAATTGGAGTAGTATTTCAAGATATTGCAGTATTTGAAGAATTAACTGTTTATGAAAATATAGACTATTTTTGCGGTCTATATATACGTGATAAAGAGACAAGAAAAAAATATGTAGAAGATGCAATAGAACTTGTAGGCTTAGAAGATTTTAAAAAATTCTATCCTAAGAAACTATCAGGAGGACTTTTAAGAAGACTTAACATTGCTTGTGGTATTGCACATAAACCAAAATTAATATTTTTAGATGAACCAACAGTTGCAGTTGACCCACAAAGTAGAAATAATATATTAGATGGAATTAAAAAATTACGTGATAATGGAGCTACTATTGTGTACACAACTCATTATATGGAAGAAGTTGAAATACTTTGCGATAGAGTAATTATCCTTGATAAAGGGAAAATTCTTGCAACTGGGACAACTGATGAATTAAAGGAACTTGCTAAAATAGAAGAAAAAGTTACATTAGAAGTACACAACTTTGATAATGAAAATATAGAAAAAATAAAAAAGCTAACTAATGTTGACGAGGTAACATTCAATGGAAGTTCATTAGTAGTTACATATAAAAAAGGCAAACATAATCTAATTGATATGATTGACTATTTGAAAAAAGAGGGTATACAATATAACAAAATATATTCTGAAAGACCAACACTTAATGACGTATTTCTAGAACTAACAGGAAAGGAGCTACGTGATTAATGTTTACACATAACTTTAAGTATACCTTAAAAACCCTTTTTAAAGATAGAACTCTAATATTTTGGACATTTGCCTTTCCAATAATATTAGGAACATTTTTCAACATGGCTTTTTCTAATATTGAAAACAGCGAAAGTTTGAATATCATAGATATAGCAATAGTTGAAAATGAAGAAATTAAAAGCAACGAAATTTTTACAACAGTTTTTGAAAACTTAAGCAATGAAAATAGTGAAGATAGATTATTTAATACAACATATGTAACAGAAGAAAAAGCAAAAGAATTACTTGAAAATAAAGATATAATTGGTTATATGAAGCTAGAAGAAGAGAATCCAAAAGTTATATTTAATACAAATGGAATTGACCAAACCATATTTAAATATGTAGTAGAAGAAATTACACAAACGAGCGAGATTATTACCGAGATGGCAACAAAAGAAATAAGCAAACAATTTGTAACTGGAAACTTTAATATAGATTATGATGAGTTATATGATAGAATAATAAAGCTTGCATTCGAACAAGAGGTAGAATTAAATAACATTTCAAATAAAAATTTAAGTTACACAATGATAGAGTTTTATACTTTAATTGCAATGACTTGTCTATATGGAGGAATATTAGGAGTTGTAGCAATAAATAAAAGTTTAGCTAATATGTCACCACAAGGAAAGCGTGTATCAGTTGCTCCAACTAATAAAATTAAAGTTATACTAAGTAGTGTTTGTGCAAGTTACTTAACACAGCTAATAGGAATTGCTATATTATTTGTATATACAATATTTGTTTTAAAAGTAGATTATGGAAATAATTTAGGACTTGTTGTTAGCCTAGCTTTAGCAGGATGTTTAGCAGGTTTATCAATAGGGACATTTGTAGGAACAATATTTAAAACAAATGAAAATACTAAAACAGGTATAATTATTTCAATTACAATGCTAGGCTGCTTCTTATCTGGAATGATGGGAATTACAATGAAATATATTGTTGATAAGAATATTCCAATTATAAATAAATTAAATCCAGCAAGTATGATAACAGATGGATTTTACTCATTATATTATTATGATACCTTAGATAGATATATATTTAATCTAACAAGCTTACTTATATTTTCAGCAGTATTAATTATTATATCATACATCAGCATAAGGAGGCAAAAATATGACAGCATTTAAAACATTTTTTAAGATATTAAATAAAAACAAATTTATTGTAATAATGTACACAGTAATCTTAATTGCTTTTGGTGGATTTAATATGCAAACAAGCGACAGTTCAATAAACTTTACTGCAAGTAAACCTGATATTCTAGTTGTAAATAATGACGAAGAAAAAGGAATTACAAAAGATTTAATTGATTATATTAAAGGAAATAGTGAAGCGGTAAATATAGCTGACAATGAAGAAGCGAGAAATGATGCTTTATTTTATAGAGAGGTACATTACATAGTATATATTCCTGAAAATTATAACGAAGATTTTTTAAATGGGAAGAATGTAAATCTTGAGATTAAAACTTGTGATACAGCAGAATCGTCATTTGCAGAAATGTTAGTTTCAAGATACATTAGGACAGCAAATAGTTATAGAGAAATATACAAAGACGAAAATGGAAAAATCAGCAAGGAGAATGAAGAAAAACTTATAAGCAAAATAAACGATACTTTATCGAAAAATACAGAAGTTGAAATTACATCAAAATTAGACACAAACAGTTTATCAAAAGCAACATTTTATTACAACTTTGTAAACTATAGCATATTAGCAGCTTTAGTATATGTTGTTTCATTAATATTATCTAGTTTTAGAAATAAGAAGATACAAAGAAGAATTAATGTAAGTAGTACGACTTATAGAAAAATAAATAGAGAATTACTTATGGCTAATATTATGTTTTCGCTATGGTTATGGGGGATATATGTTTTATTAAGTTTTGTATTGATTGGAAAAATAATGTTTACAATTCAAGGAGCTTTGTATATCATAAATTCATTCATATTTACAATGTGTGCTGCAACAATAGCTCTACTTATAGGAAGTATAGTGTCAAACAAAAATGCGATAAATGGAATAGTAAATGTAATAGCCTTAGGTTCAAGCTTTTTATGTGGTGCATTTGTGCCAATGCAGTGGCTACCAGACACTGTACTTAAGATTGCACATATATTGCCATCATTTTATTACATAAGTACAAATGAAAAAATAGCAACACTTGAAAATATTGATGTAAGTTCATTAAAAGAAATTATTCCTAATATGGCTGTTATGGTCTGCTTTGCAATTATATTTGTTATATTATCAAATGCAGTTTCAAGGAAAAAAAGAAGAGAAGATTAGAATAAAAAGTCGTTCAAATGAACGACTTTTTTGCAATACTTAATATCTAATAGCAGTGAATATTTACAAAAAAATTACTTATACTGACCACTCAGTCTAATGACTTTTAAAAAAAAATGTGATAAAAATAATAAAGCAAAAAATATTTAAAAGACACTAATGTAAAGAAAAACAACTACAAGTAAGAGGAAAAATATGGATAAGAGATTATATAATTATTTGAAAATAACTGATTTAAAAGATATGCTAAAAAAAACGAGAAAATTATATGGAGAAAAAAAGGCATATAAAATAAAGATTGAAAAAGATAAATATATAACATATACACATAATGAAGTAAGAGATATGGTTGACTACCTTGGAACAGCATTAATTGATTTAGGACTTAAAGATAAAAGAATAGCAATTATTGGAGAAAACAGATATGAATGGGAGATAGCATATTTATCAGTAGTTTGTGGTACAGGAATAGTTGTACCATTAGACAAATCATTACCAGAAAATGAATTAGAAGATTTAATAGAAAGGTCAGAAGTTGAAGCAATATTCTGTTCAAAAAAATATATTGAAACGCTAGAAAAAATAAAATATTCTGAAAAAAACAAACTAAAAAATATAATATCAATGGATTTAGTTGAGCACAAAGAAGGGAGATATTCACAAAAAGAATTAATAGAAAAAGGAAAAGAGCTCATAGATGCAGGAGATACAAATTTTACTAATGCAAAAATAAATCCAGAAACAATGAGTATAATGTTATTTACATCAGGCACTACTGCAAAATCAAAAGTAGTAGCACTTTCACATAGTAATATATGTTCAAATCTAATGGATATAGGAAGTGTACTAAATGTAAACTCAGAAGATATACTTTTATCAATACTACCAATTCACCATGTATTTGAATGTACTGTTGGATTTTTATTTTCATTATATACAGGAGCACAAACGGTATTTTGCGATGGCCTAAGGCATGTAGTAGAAAACCTAAAGGAATATAATGTGACAGTAATGGCATGTGTTCCAGCAATATATGAACGTATATTTATGATTATTAGAAAACAATTAGAAAAGCAAGGTAGGCTTCAAGAAATATTAAATAATGAAGAAAAATACAGGAATTCTACAATGGAAGAAAGAAAAAAAGCATTTAAAGAAATACATGACATGTTAGGGGGAAGAATTAAATTATTCATAAGTGGAGCTGCCGCATTAGATAAAGAAATAGAAGAAAAATATAGACTACTTGGAATAAACTTAGTACAAGGATATGGATTAACAGAGACATCACCAGTGGTAGCTATTGGTACAGAAAAGTATCATAAAGTAGGCTCAATAGGAAAAACTGTTCCAAATGTAGAAGCAAAAATTGTAGATGAAAATAAAGATGGTGTTGGAGAACTTGTTGTAAAGGGACCAAACATAATGCTTGAATACTATGGAAATAAAAGAGCAACTAATGAAGTTTTAAAGGATGGTTGGTTTTATACAGGAGATCTAGCAAGAATAGATGAAGATGGATATATATTTATTTGTGGAAGAAAGAAAAGTGTAATAGTATTAAAAAATGGAAAGAATATTTTTCCAGAAGAAATGGAAAACTTGGTAAACAAAATAGAAGGGGTTAAGGAATCGTTTATATTTGGAAAGCAACGAACAGAGGACAAAGACGATATAAGAATAAATGTAGAAATTGTATATGATAAAGAACTTGTAAAGGATGTATACAAAGTTAATACAGATGATGAGATATATGATGTAATATTAAAAAAGATTAAAGACATAAATAGAATAATGCCAAACTATAAAGCAATAAGAGGGTTGATTTTAACAGAAGAGCCATTAATTAGAACAACAACAAACAAACTAAAAAGACAGGCAAACTTAGACAGAATTAATAATTAAAAATATAGTAAGACCAAGTAAAACTTTAAACAATGAATTAAATTGTTTTATAGACAAAGGAAACTATGCATGGGATTTAAAAAATTAGAAACAAAATTTTTAGGAAGAAAAATTATATATCATAAAAAGATAGATTCTACTCAAAGTGAAATATTTAGACTTATAGAAAAGGGAAAAATTAAGAATGGAACAGTAGTTATAGCTGATATACAAACAAATGGAAAAGGAACTCATGGGAGAACCTGGCGTACTGATGAAAAAAACAATATTGCATTTTCATTTTATATAAATACAGATTGTGACATAAAAGATTTAGAAGGACTAACTACTGAGATAGCAAAAATCATAGTAGATATTTTCAAAACAAAATATAAAATTAAAGTAAATATAAAGAAGCCAAATGACCTTATCATAAATAATAAAAAAGTTGGAGGCATACTTACACAAACTAAAACATTAAATGAGAAAGTTAAATATATAGTAATTGGAATAGGAATAAATACTAACAAAGAAAACTTTACTGATGATATAAAAAATATAGCTACTTCGATTAAGAATGAATTTGGTATTGAAGTAGATAGCGAAGAATTTATAACAGAATTCTGCAATCAGTTTGAGAAAGAGATATTAGGTGTAAGATAATAAAAATTTATTGTTGTTGAACAGAGAAAATAAAAATTGATAAAGCTCAAGAAAGGATAAAATTAAAATGAAGATAGCATTTTTATTTCCAGGACAGGGTTCACAAACTGTTGGAATGGGAAAAGATTTATATGAAGAATATGAAACGATAAGCAATATATATAATAGAGTAGAAGAAATAACAGGAGTAGATATTGCAGAAATTTCATTTGAGGGACCAGAAGAAAAATTAAATGAAACTAAATATACTCAACTTGCTATGCTAACAAATTCATTAGCAATTATAGAAATCCTAAAGGAAAACGATATTGTATGTGAAATGTCAGCTGGATTAAGTCTTGGAGAATATACTGCATTAATAAACAGTAAAGCATTATCATTTGAGCAAGGAGTAAAGCTTGTTCAAAAAAGAGGAGAATATATGCAAAATCTTATCCCAAAGGGAGATTGGCAAATGGCATCAGTCATGGGATTAAAAGATGACCAAGTTGAAGAACTTTGCAGAAAAGTAAAATCAGGTTTTGTTGTTCCTGCTAATTATAATTGCATAGGGCATGTTGCAATTTCAGGAGAAAGAAAAGCTATAGAAGAAGCTACAATTATTGCAAAAGAAATAGGGGCAAAAAAGGTAATACCTGTAAAAACAGCGGGACCATTTCACACTGTAAAATTAGAAGAAAGTTCAAAAGCATTACGAAAAGAATTAGAAAAGATTGAATTTAGAGCATTTGAAACGAAAGTAGTAAAAAATATAGATGGACAAATATATAAAGATACAGATGACATAAAAGATATTTTAACAAAACATATTGTAAATCCTGTAAGATTTTCAAAGTCAATTCAAACTATGTTTGATATCAACATAGATACATTTATAGAAATAGGCCCTGGAAAAACATTAACGGGATGCGTAAAAAGAATGCCAACTTATACTGATGAGGAAAGAAAGATATTGAATATATATAATGTTGATAATTTGAAGTTGGCACTTCAAGAACTTAAAAAAATATAATTAAATTTTATTTAAGTTACCTGTTATTGGGGAAAATGTAAATCTAAATAAATTAGAAAGGAAAATAAATCGATGAATAAAGTAGCATTTGTTACAGGAAGTACTAGAGGAATCGGAAAAGAAATTGCAATTACACTAGCGGAAAGTGGATATGATATTGCAATTAACTATAGATATGAAAATGAAAATTTAAAAATTACAAAAAAGGAAATAGAAGAAAAGGGCGTAAAATGTTTAACAGTACAAGGTGACGTTTCAAGTTTTGAAGATTGTGAAAAATGCATAAAAAATATAATAGATGAGTATGGAAAAATAGATGTATTAGTTAATAATGCAGGAATTACAAAAGACACATTATTAATGAGAATGAAAAAAGAAGACTTTGAAGACGTTATAGATATAAATTTAGTAGGCACATTTAATGTAACAAAAAATGTAATTAGCCATATGATAAAATCACGCTCTGGTAGAATTATAAATATTTCATCAGTTGTTGGAATTAGTGGAAATGCTGGTCAAACAAATTATTCAGCATCAAAAGCTGGGATAATTGGATTTACCAAAAGTTTAGCAAAAGAAGTAGCATCAAGAGGGATATTAGTGAATGCTGTAGCTCCAGGGTTTATTGAAACAGACATGACAGATATTTTAAAAGATGAAATTAAAGATGAAATTACAAAAAATATTCCACTTAAAAGAGTAGGTACTGCAAAAGATGTTGCAAATGTTGTTAAGTTTTTAGCAAGTGAGGATAGTTCATATATTACTGGGCAGGTTATTTGTGTTGATGGAGGATTATTATAATGGAAAGAAGAGTAGTAATAACAGGATTTGGAGCAATAACTCCGATAGGAAATAATGTAGTAGATTTATGGAAAAGTATAGAAAATAAAAAATGCGGAATTGACAATGTGACAATATTTGATACAGAAAATTTTAAAACAAAATTAGCAGCAGAAGTAAAAAATTATAACCCATTAGATTATTTTGAACCTAAGCAAGCAAAGCGATTTGACAGATCATCTCAATTTGCAGTAATTGCAGCAAGAGAAGCTGTAAAAAACAGCGGAATTACAAAAGAAAATACAGATTATAATAGAGTTGGAGTGTTTGTAAGTACTGGAATAGGTGGACTAAATACATTACAAGAACAAATGGAAGTAAATTATGTAAAAGGAAATAAGCGTGTATCCCCGATGTTTATACCAAATTCAATAGTAAATATGCCAGCTGGAAATATAGCTATTGAATTTGGATTTAAAGGAGAGTCAGTATCAATAGTAACTGCATGTGCATCTTCAACACATTCAATAGGAGAAGCATATAAAACTATAAAACATGGATATGAAGATGTAATTTTAGCTGGTGGAACAGAAGCAAGTATATGCACATCAGGAATAGCAGGATTTGAAAATATGAAAGCGTTAAGCAGCGAAACTGATAAAAATAGAGCAAGCATTCCATTTGATAAAGAAAGAAATGGATTTGTGATGGCGGAAGGCGCTGGAGTACTTGTATTAGAAGAACTTGAACATGCTAAAAAAAGAGGTGCTAAGATATATGCAGAAATAATTGGCTTTGGTTCAACAACAGATGCATATCATATAACATCTCCTGACCCAGAAGGAGTTGGTGGAGCAAATGCTATGATAAGAGCTATGGAAGATGCTAAACTAAAACCAGAAGATATTGATTACATAAATGCACATGGAACTTCAACCCATTTAAATGATCTAACAGAAACAAAGGCTATAAAAATTGCTCTAGGTAATGCAAGCAGTAGTGTAATGGTAAGTTCAACAAAAGGAAATACAGGGCATTTATTAGGAGCAGCAGGTGCAGTTGAAGCTATAATTTGTACAAAAGCTATGGAAAATTCATTGATACCACCTACAATAAACTATAGAGAAAAAGACGAAGAATGTGATTTGGACATAGTACCAAATGAGCCAAGAAAAAAAGAATTAAATATTGTAATGTCAAACTCTTTAGGTTTTGGTGGACACAATGCTTGTATAGTAATGAAGAGATATAAAGAATAATTATGCTAAAATAAATTATAGACAAAAATTTCAATATATAAGAATATACGAAAAATGTCAAAAAAGTTTGGCAACTATAGTTAACATTAAAAAATAGGAGAGAGTTAGAAATGGAATATGAAAAAATAAGACAGCTGATGAATGATATGGGAGATTCAAAGTTAACTGAAGTTAATATTGATTTTCCAGATGGAACTAAAATTAGTATGAAAAAAGAGCAAGAGCAAATATCCATAAGCAAAAGTGTAAACAATGAAGAAATTAAGAATATAGAAACAGAAAAGAAAATAGCAATACCTGAAAAAGATGAAAAAGAGAACATTGTTAAATCACCAATGGTAGGGACATTTTATTTAAAGCCTTCTCCAACAGAAAATCCATACATTCAAGTTGGAGATAAAGTAAAAAAAGGTGATACTTTATGTATTATAGAAGCAATGAAGCTAATGAATGAAATTGAGAGCGAATTTAATGGGACTGTTACAGAAATCTTATTAAATGATGGAGATACAGTACAATATGGAACACCACTTTTTATAATAGAATAGAAAATTTAAATAACAATTAATGATAAGAAGAAGTGTAAATTTTAATAAAAGTGAAATGGAGAAAACAATGTTAGATAAGAAAGAAATTGAAGAGATAATTCCACAGAGAGACCCATTTTTAATGATTGATAAAGTTGAAGAATATGTACCAGGAGAAAGTGCTATTGCATATAAAGAAGTTAGAGAAGATGAATGGTATTTTAAAGGACATTTTCCAGGAAATCCTATAATGCCAGGAGTACTAATTACCGAAAGTTTGGCGCAAACAGGAGCAGTAGCAATCTTATCAATGGATGAAAACAAGGGGAAAAATGCTCTCTTTGGTGGAATAGACAAAATGAAATTCAAGAAAATGGTAGTTCCAGGAGATATTTTAAAGTTAGAAGTTAAAATAATAAAAAGAAAAGGTCCAATAGGAGTAGGAGAAGCTGTTGCTACAGTAGACGGAAAAATTGTAGCTAAGGGAGAGCTTACTTTTGCATTAGTTGAATAATAATTACTATTTTATCCAGCCTATAAAATTTAGAAAGGAGTTTTCATGAATAAAATATTAATTGCTAATCGTGGAGAAATCGCAGTTCGTATAATTAGAGCATGTAAAGAAATGAATATAAAAACAGTTGCAGTCTATTCAGAAGCTGATAAGGATGCTCTACATACACGTCTAGCAGATGAAGCAGTTTGTATAGGCCCAGCAAGTCCTCAAAAAAGCTACTTAAACATAAAAAATATAATTGAAGCTGCATGTATAACTAATGCTGATACAATACATCCAGGTTTCGGGTTTTTATCAGAAAATCCAGCTTTTGCACGTATATGTGAAGAATCCAAAATAAAATTTATCGGACCGAATTCTAAAGTAATAGAGCTTTTAGGAAATAAGGCAAGTAGCAAGGAAGTCATGAGAGATGCTGGAGTTCCTGTAATTCCAGGTTCAGATGGAAGTGTAAAAGGATTAAAAGATGCATTATTAATTGCAGAGAAAATTGGATATCCAGTAATGTTAAAAGCATCTGCTGGTGGTGGTGGAAAGGGAATTAGAATAGCTAATGGTCCAAAAGAATTAGAAACAAATTATAATATTGTAAAACAAGAAGCAAAAATATCATTTAATGATGATGAAATATATTTAGAGAAGTTTATAAAAAATCCAAGACATGTAGAAATTCAAATACTAGCAGATGAGCATGGAAATGTAATTCATTTAGGAGAAAGAGATTGCACAATACAAAGAAATCATCAAAAAGTGATAGAAGAAACACCCTCAACAGCAATAGATGATAAACTTAGAAATAAAATGGGAAATGCTGCTGTAAAAGCGGCAAAAGCCACTGGATATAGTAGTTGTGGTACTGTTGAATTTTTAGTAGATAGTGATAAAAACTTTTATTTTATGGAAATGAATACAAGAATTCAAGT
>CATKDT010000071.1 GCA_949746675.1 uncultured Clostridia bacterium | reverse complement strand
TGTAATGAATTAAATATAAAAAATGTAAACGAAGAAGTTCAACTTGCAGGATGGGTACAAAGAATTAGAAACTTAGGTTCAATGCAATTTGTTGACTTACGTGATGAAGTGGGAATAACACAAATAGTAATATCAACTGATGAAGTAAAAAAAGAAATGGAAAGAGTAACACCTGAAACAGTAATAAGTGTAACAGGAAAAGTTGTTGAGCGCTCAAATAAAAATAAAAATATCCCAACAGGAGAAATTGAGATAGACGCAAGCAAAATTCAAGTGCTTGGAAAATGTAAAAACCAACTACCATTTGAAATAAACTCAGAAAAAATAGATATTGAAAATGTTAGAGAAGACTTACGTTTGCAATATAGATACTTAGACTTAAGAAACGAGAAATTACATAAAACAATATTATTACGTTCAGCAATAATGAAATCAGTTAGAAGAGAAATGGATGCATTAGGATTTACAGAAATACAAACACCAATACTTGCAAACTCATCACCAGAAGGAGCACGTGACTATTTAGTTCCAAGTAGATTACATGCAGGAAAATTTTATGCATTGCCACAAGCACCACAACAATTCAAGCAATTATTAATGTGTTCAGGATTTAATAGATATTATCAAATAGCACCTTGCTTTAGAGATGAAGACCCACGTGCAGATAGAGCACCAGGAGAATTCTATCAACTTGATTTGGAAATGAGCTTTGCAACGCAAGAAGATGTATTCGAAGTAATAGAAACAGTTATACCAAAAATATATAAAGAACACACAACAGCAAGAGTAGACGAAGGACCATTTATAAGAATTCCATATAATGAAGCAATGGAGAAATACGGAATTGACAAGCCAGACTTACGAAATCCGTTAGTAATAAAAGATGCAACTGATTTATTTACAAATACTGAATTTAATGCATTTAAAGATAAGACAATAAAAGTAATAGTAGTAAAAGGAGGAGCAGAGCAAGGAAGAAAATTCTTTGACAGTATGGAGGAATTTGCTAAAAATGAAGCGGGAGCAAAAGGACTAGCTTGGGTAAAGATTGATGAAGAAAATAATTTAACAGGTGGAATTTCAAAGTTTGTAACAGATGAAATAAAAACTGAAATTGGAGCAAATGCTGGAGACGCAATATTCTTTATAGCAGATGAATTTAAGATGGCACAAAAAATAGCAGGTCTTATTAGAATAGAACTAGGAAAACGTTTAGACTTAATAGAAAAAAATGTATACAAATTCTGTTGGATAGTAGATTTTCCTATGTATGAATATAATGAAGAAGAAGAAAAAATAGACTTTAATCATAATCCATTTTCAATGCCACAAGGAGGATTAGAAGCACTTAATACAAAAGACCCACTTGATATATTAGCATATCAATATGATTTAGTATGTAATGGATATGAAGTTGCATCAGGTGCAGTTAGAAACCACGATCCAGAGATAATGTGTAAAGCATTTGAAATAGCAGGATATACAGAAGATGATGTAAAGAGTAGATTTGGTGCATTATATACAGCATTCCAATATGGAACACCCCCACATGCTGGTTGCGCACCTGGGCTTGATAGAATGGTAATGCTAATAGCTGGAACTGAAAATATTAGAGAAGTAATTGCATTTCCTAAGAATAAAAAAGCAAGAGATGTAATGATGAATGCACCAAGCAAAGTAACAGAAGAACAATTAAAAGATGTACATATTGCAGTTACTGAGGAAGAAGATGAAGAATAAGAGAACAACATACAAATTAACAAAACTTTACAAAAAACTTACAAAGAATATTTGTTCAATTAGTTGACAATTAACATATATTGGTGTACAATAATAAAAGAAGATAAGGAATAAAACTTATCTAGGATTTTACAGACAAGATTTTTTAATCTTGAATGTAATGAAAGGAGAATTATTATGAGTTATAGAACAAATAGTAATGGAGATTTCTATTCAGAAGAAGACTACAAAGAAGCAATAAAAAAAGGCGATTTAAAAGAAAACAACAAAGGTGCATATGATCCTTATACAGGAGTTCAATATGATGACAAAGGACGTAAATGGTAATACAAAAATAAATTAGAATAATACTTGAGGCTACTGAATTTCAGTAGCCTCAATGATGTACATAGAGAAGTAAAATATAAAATGAAATTTTATTAAAGAAAATCATTAATTATAATTAAAAATAATATATATAAAATAAGAACACAAACATTAGGAGTATATATGAATAGGGAAAAAGAGATAATAAAGGTAAGCTTCTATGGAATAATAATGAATGTATTTCTTGTAATATTTAAAGCAGTAGTTGGATTTGCAGTAAATTCAATAGCCATAATTCTTGATGCAGTAAACAATTTAACTGATGTAATTTCAGCAGTTGTGACAATTATCGGAACAAAGCTTGCAGGGAAAAGAGCTGATAAAGAGCACCCATTTGGACATGGAAGAATTGAATATATTGCATCAGTTGTAATAGCGATAATCATACTATTAGCAGGATTAACATCAGTAAAAGAATCAGTCGAAAAAATTATTAACCCAGTTGAAGCAAAATATTCAGGTATCTCATTAATAATTATAGCAGTTGCAATAATTGTAAAATTTATTTTTAGTAAATATGCAAAAAAAGTTGGAAAAGAGATAAATTCGCAAAGTTTACAGGCAACTGGTACAGACGCTTTTATGGATAGCATTTTATCATTTTCAACATTAGTAACAGCAATAATAAATTTACAATTTGGACTTCAATTAGAAGGTTATGTTGGTATACTTATATCAATAATAATCCTAAAAGCTAGTTTTGACATATTAAGAGAGACTTTAAACAGCTTAATTGGAGTTAGAGTTGACTGTGAACTTTCAAAGCAGATAAAAGAAATAATCAAGTCATTTGACAAAGTTCAAGGTGTGTATGACTTAACATTTCATAATTATGGACCTACAAATACAATGGGGTCCGCACATATTCAAGTTGATGAAAAAATGACTGCTCAAGAAATTGATAAATTAACTAGACATATAAGATACAAAATATATGATGAATATAGGATAATAATGACTATTGGGATTTATGCGAAAAATAGAGAAGATGCAGAATGTGACAAAATTCGACAAGACCTAGAAGAAATAATAAGTAAATATTCAGCAATAACTCAACTTCATGGATTTTATATTAACAAGGAAGAAAAGACAGTATCATTTGACTTAATAATAGACTTTAAAAGTGATAGTCCAAAGAAAATTAGAAAAAGTGTTATAGAAGAAATAAAAGAAAAACATGAAGAATATAAGTATTATGTAATAGTTGATAATGATTTTAGTGAGTAATTTATTTATATAATTTGACGAAACTATTGTTTTAAGCGAATAGTTTGCTTATTTTACAGAGATATGGTATAATATATGTACACCAATTTATTTTGGTAATATATAGAGAAGGGGGTTAAATCATGAATTTGCATGATTTACCGAAATGTCAATTACCCAAGGAGCTGCACGAGATCAGGCAGAAACTGCACATTTTGCAGGGAGAGCTGCTTGAGCTGTCTGTCCGGAACTGGGACTTTGATGACAACCACATCAGTGTGATTGCAACCAAGCCTGTCTGCGACAAGCCGTTCGTTCCGATGGCGAAAATGTACAAGGAACTGCCTTTCGGGGCTGCCAACACTGTCGAGCTTGCTGGGTGTGTGTGCTTTGTGTCGTACTATATCCTGATGGACTACGACCTCTACCATACCGAGCATACCTTCGAAGAGTGGGTAAACGAAGTGGTGGAAAAGGGCTACCGTGCATGGAAGTTCAAGAACTATCCTGGAACTTTTACCACTCCTAAAATTGATGTCGATAAGGTGAAATCCTACTTTGCGGACGAAGTTGACCTTATGTGCCGTGACAAGGAGGAAGACCTTATTGACAAGCTGGGACCGGTAGAAGGTATTGGCGGAAGCATGTATCTGATTGATAACGTGATCGCCAACATAAGGGATAACTATAGCAAACCTGTGGAAGACACCAGATTGACTTCGGTGGCGGGCATCCTGAACAAGCTTGCAGATGATATCTACGTTCCAATGAGAGTGAACAACGCCATTTACCACAACGACATGGCACGAGCTGGCGGACACTATGTCATACTTTATGGTGTGGAAGAGGGTACAGCACTCGTTTGGGACTCCAGCATCGGGGATGTCAGAATTCCGTTCAAGACCCTGATGGAAGCCGCAGTGGCGGACAAGGGACTTACCGCCGTTTGGAACATCTTCTAAGCAGCAACATTACAATAATTTACAAGGGAGAGTGATATTTTGAAAGCTAGAGAAAGAACTGAATTTGGTTCATCTCTAGCTTCCTCATTTTTATAAAAAATATTTATAGAGTCAAATTTTAAAATAATATAAAGTATATTTTAACAATTTGAAGATTTTTTGCATAAACTGTAAACTAAATTATACAATAATTACTATAAAATATTGCAAAAAGTAATTATTTGTGATATAAAATAACATAGATAAAACTAACCTAACTTTCAAAAAATAAAATAAAAATTGGATAATATTCAAAAGCAGTATATATTAATATTAAATTATACCTTAGTAAGGAATAAAAGATGAAAAATATTAAAGACTATAATTTAGACACATTAAAAAGAGAAATTGAAACTTTGGAAGAAAAACCATTTAGAGCAGAACAAATATTTAAATGGCTATTTGTAGAAAAAGTTAAGTCATTTGATGATATGACAAACTTATCATTAGAACTAAGAGAAAAGCTAAAACAAAATTATGATATTTGCAATTTTAATATTGAAAGAAAACTAGAATCAACAGATGGAACGAAAAAATATCTATTTGGGTTAGCTGATGGAAATGCTATAGAATCAGTACTTATGCAGTACCATTATGGAAAATCAGTATGTGTATCATCACAGATAGGATGTAAAATGGGATGCAAATTTTGTGCATCAACAGGGATTCCATTTGTACGTAGTTTAAGTGCAGGAGAAATAGTAGAGCAAATTATAGCAATAGAGCAAGATATTGGAGAAAATATATCAAACATAGTATTCATGGGAATTGGAGAACCTATGGATAATTATGAAAATGTAATAAGAGCAATAGAAATTTTAAATAATCCAAAGGGACTAAATATTGGAGCAAGACATATAAGTGTTTCGACAAGTGGACTTGTACCTAGAATATATGATTTTGCTGATAAAAACATTCAATGTACATTATCAATTTCTCTACATAGTGCAAATAATAATGTTCGTTCAAGTATGATGCCAGTAAATAATGCATATAATATAGAAGAACTAATAAAAGCATGTAAATATTATATAGAAAAAACAAATAAAAGAATTTCATTTGAATATGCACTCGCAAAAGACAACAATGATAATCAAAAGGCAGCAGAAGAATTAGCAAATCTACTACAAGGGATGCTTTGTCATGTAAACCTAATACCAATAAATAATATTGAAAAAGGTAAATATGAAAAAAGTTCGCTAGAAAATATAATAAAATTTAGAGATTATTTAAACAAACGTGGTATTGTAGCTACAATTAGGCGTGAATTGGGCTCAGATATAAATGCAGCATGCGGACAATTACGTCGTAGTTATGTAGAAAAATGAGGATAATAGAGTGAGAAAAATTCATATCTATATACCTTAGAAAGGAAATAGAATTTTAATGGTAAAAGCTTTTGCAACATCAGATGTAGGAAGAGCTAGAGAAATAAATGAAGACTATTTTTCAATAAGCTACCAAGATGACCCAATACAGTTATTTATTGTAGCAGATGGCATGGGAGGATATAATGGTGGAGAAATAGCGAGCAAATTAGCAGTAACAACTGCAAAAGAATATATATTATCAAATTATGAAACATCAAAAGAAAGCAAAGAAAAATTGCTAGAACTTGTAAAAAGTGCAAGTCAATATGCAAATATGATAGTATATGAAAAAGCACAAGCCGAAGAAGAACTTCGAAAAATGGGAACAACATTAGATATATGTTTAATATATCAAAGTAGAGCTTTTATATCACATATTGGAGACAGTAGAATTTATAGAAAAAGAAAAGATTTCTTTAGAAAACTGACTAAGGATCACAGCTATGTACAACAACTACTTGATGAAGGAAAAATAACTAAAGAAGAAAGTATAACACACCCAGAAAAAAACATGCTTATGAAAGCATTAGGAGTTACATCATTTATAGAGCCAGATGCAATGATAAAAGGATTTATAAAAGGTGATGTAATTCTTATGTGTTCTGATGGTTTAACAAATATGGTATCAGAAGGAGAAATAGTACAAATATTAAATGACAATCCAACTGATGCAACAAAATTAATGATACAACAGGCAAATGACAAAGGCGGAAAAGACAACATCACAGCTGTTATCATACGAAATAACTAAATCTAACGAATGGAGAGAAAGATGAATTTAGTGGGGAAAATTATAGGAAATAGATATGAGATTTTAGAAGAAGTAGGAAATGGTGGAATGGCGCTTGTATATAAAGCAAAAGACCATGTACTTAACAGATTTGTAGCAGTAAAAATTCTAAAAGATGAATTTACAACTGATAGTGACTTTATAAAGAGATTTAACTCAGAAGCACAGTCAGCTGCTGCTCTTTCACATGCTAACATTGTATCAATTTATGATGTTGGACACGAAGAGGAAAATAATTTATATTACATAGTAATGGAGCTAATAAAAGGAAAGACATTAAAAGAGATAATTGATAAAGATGGCATTCTTTCATGGAAATGGTCAATAAATATAGCAATACAAATAGCATCAGCATTAGAGCTTGCTCACAAAAATGGAATAATTCATAGGGATATAAAACCACATAATATTATAATTACAGAGGATGGAGTTGCAAAAGTTACTGACTTTGGAATAGCAAAAGCAGTATCAAACTCAACAATAACAGCATTTGGAACAACAATAGGTTCAGTACATTATTTTTCACCAGAACAAGCAAAGGGAAGTCTAACTGATGCGAAATCTGATATATATTCACTAGGAGTTGTAATGTATGAAATGCTTACAGGAGAAGTTCCATTTGATGCTGATACCCCAGTTTCCGTAGCATTAAAGCATATGCAAGAAGAACCAACAGAAGCAATAAAAATAAATAAAAACATACCTACAGCGATAAATGATATAGTGATGAAAGCTATGCAAAAAGATCCAGAAAGCAGATATCAATCAGCAACAGAAATGCTTGCAGATTTAAGCAAGGCTTTAAAAGATCCAGATGGTGACTTTGTTATAATTGAAAATAAAGATGGCGGATATACAAGAATAATGAACGCAGTAAGTGAAGATGACATAAAGAATAATAAAAAGAAAAAAGGAAAAAAGAAAAACTTTTTTGCAGAACATAAAAAAACAGCTATTGCTGTCGGAATTTTAAGTTTAGTATTATTATTTGTAATAGTATTTTTAATAACAAGATTAGTACTAGATACTAAAAAAGTAGTGATACCAAATTTAGTTGGAAAAACAGAAGCAGAAGCAAGACAATTGGCACAAGAGTCAAAAGTTATAATAGAAATTGGAGAATCACAAGCAAGTTCTGAAGTTGAAGAAGGAAAGATAATATCGCAAGAGCCTCCATTTAGTGAAGGAGAAAAGATAGCAGAAGGGACAAAGATAAAAATCATATTAAGCACAGGACCTGAAACTACAAAACTTCCAGACTTTGAAAATAAATCAATAGAAGATGTTAGAAGAGATGCTTCGAGAATGGGATTGGTTTTAGAAGAAGTCTTTGAAAATCATAATGAGATAGAGGAAGGAAAAGTAATCAGTCAAGATACAAACCCAGGAGTATTAGTAAAGTCAGGTGACAAGATAGTTGTACATGTAAGTAAAGGTGTTAAAAAGACCACTGTTCCAACAGTTATTGATATGGATGAAGGAACAGCAAAAGCAACTTTAAGTAATGCAAAATTAAAAGCAAATGTAACTTATACAAATGATCCAACAAAACAAGATGGAAAAGTTATATCACAAAGTATTGAACAAGGAGAAGAAGTTGCAGAAGATACAACAATAGATTTAACAGTAAATAAAATAGAAGTAGTAAAAAAGAATGTAAATTTAAAATTGTTGGTAACAGTTTCAGATTCTGTTTTAAATAGTATAAAAAATAATAGTAAAAACGAAACCACAGAAAGTACAAATGCAAATACGTCTGTAAAACTAAAAGTTACAGTTAATGTTAATGGAAATCAAAAAGAGGTTAATGCAACAGTCGACTTATCTAAAATGATTAAGGAAGATGAAAAAACACAAACAATTGACTTAGATAAGATTACAGGAACAGGATCACAAAATGTAGAATTACAAGTTCTTAATACTTCAACTAATGAGACAACAAAAATAGGACCAGAAACATTTGATATAGATGCATTCAAAGATGATGCAACACATTATGTACGTTATACTTTAAATAAAATTTAAAAATTATTAAAGACAATAAAATAACAATATAAAAAGCGAACCTAATTAATGTTACATAATATTTATAGGTTCGCTATTTTGTAAGGAGGAATAATGGAGATATCAACATCATTACTTAATGTTAAAGAAGAAAATCCAATGCAAATTTTTTATGATTTAGAAAGTGCAAAAACAGATTACTTTCATATTGATGCAATGGATGGAGAATTTGTAGAAAATGATACAATAGAGAGAATGAAAAAATATGCAGATTGTCTAAAAAATATAACTAATACTCCACTAGACGTACATTTAATGGTAGCAGATGTAAGAAAATATGTGGACATGTTTATACCAAATAATCCAAATATAATTAGCTTTCATATAGAAGCAGTAGACAATGTAATGGAAATAATAAACTACATAAAAAATGAGGATTGCAAGGTAGGAATAGCAATAAACCCTGAAACAGATATTGAGAAAGTTTATGAATACTTACCATATATTCATCTTGTACTAGTAATGAGTGTTCATCCACGGAAAAGGTGGACAAAAATTCATAGAAAAGACAATACA
Organism: uncultured Clostridia bacterium; assembly: GCA_949746675.1. Lineage (GTDB taxonomy): Bacteria > Bacillota > Clostridia > TANB77 > CAG-508 > CAG-793. Next base: position 4,335 of record CATKDT010000071.1, on the reverse strand, counting down.
AAAAATTGAAAAGTTAAAGAAATATATAGAGGAAAACAACTTAGATGATGAAATAGAAGTTGATGGTGGAATTACAGATGAAAACATAGAAAAAGTAAAAAAAGCAGGAGTTGACGTTGCTGTTGTTGGAAGTTTTATCATAAATTCTAAGGATTATAAATACAATATTAGTAATTTGAAAAAATAATTAGAATACTATGAAAGGAAGAAAATATGAAACAATATTATAATAAAAAAACAGAAGAAGTTATAGAAGAACTAAAATCTAATAGTGATGATGGACTGTCACAAGCAGAAGTTTTAAAGAGACAAGAAAAGAATGGATTTAATGAACTTAAAGAAAGTAAAAAAAAGAGCACACTCGTAAAATTTTTAGAACAATTTAAAGACTTTATGATAATTGTATTAATAATTGCAGCAGTTGTTTCAGGAATAATTAATAAAATTAACAATGAAGGTATGGCAGATACAATTATAATAATGATAGTAATAATTGCAAATGCTATAATTGGAGTTGTTCAGGAAAATAAGGCAGAAAAGTCATTAGAAGCTTTGAAAAAAATGAGTGCACATAATGCAAAGGTAATTAGAGAGGGCAAGCAGTTAATAGTGCCAGCAAGAGAACTAGTAAAAGGCGATGTTGTGATACTTGATACTGGTGACTTTGTTCCAGCTGATTTAAGAATAATAGAAAGCATAAACTTAAAAACACAAGAATCAGCACTAACAGGTGAATCTGTTCCAGTTGAAAAAATATCGAATGTAATTGAAGCTGAAGACATAGGGATTGGAGATAGAAAAAATATAGTGTTTTCATCATCACTTGTGACATATGGAAGAGGAAAAGGTATTGTAATTGAAACAGGAATGAATACTGAAGTTGGAAAAATTGCAAGTATGATAGATGCTACTGAAAAAGAAAAAACACCACTTCAAGTAAAATTAGATGGTTTAGGAAAAACTCTTGGAATGGGAGCTTTGGTTATTTGTGCAGTAATATTTGGAATAGGTTTATTATATGGAAAAGAGCCACTTGATATGTTTATGACAGCTGTTAGTTTAGCAGTTGCAGCAATTCCAGAAGGTTTAGTTGCAGTATCAACAATAGTGCTTGCAATTGGTGTACAAAGAATGGTAAAAAAGAGAGCAATTATAAAAAAACTTCCAGCAGTTGAAACACTTGGTTCTACAACAGTAATTTGCACAGACAAAACAGGGACACTAACACAAAATAAAATGACAGTCAAAAAGATATGCTTTGATAATGAGATAATTGATATTGAAAGCATAGATACAATAAAGATGAGAAATGAAAACTTAGAACATTATGAAGATTTACGAAAACTAATTTACACTGGAATTCTATGTAATGACACAAAAGTTGGAGCTGATAATAAGTTAATAGGAGATCCAACAGAAACAGCATTAATAGATATGGGATTTAAACTAGACTTTGACCCAGCCAAATTCAATGCATATCCACGTGTTAATGAGATACCATTTGATTCAGATCGAAAATTAATGACAACAGTTGTTAAAGAAAAATATTCATATTTTATTGACACAAAAGGTGGTGTTGACGAACTTTTAAGAAAATGCAATAGATATATTGTAAATGGAGAAATTAAACCAATAACTGAAGAATTTGAAAGGCAGATGGATATATACAACGAAGAAATGGCGAAAGATGCTTTAAGAGTACTTGCTTTTGCATATAAAGAAATTGACCATGAGCCATCTAAAGAAGAAATGGAAGATATAGAGAAGGACTTAATATTTATTGGTTTAGTTGGAATGATTGACCCACCACGTTTGGAAGTAAAAGATGCAATTAACAAGTGTAAAACAGCTGGAATAAAAACAGTAATGATTACAGGAGACCATAAAGCAACTGCAACAGCAATTGCAAAAGAATTAGGAATAATAGAAAATGAAAATGAGGTAATTACTGGAACAGATCTTGAAAATATGACAGAAGAAGAGTTACAAAAAAATGTAAAACATTTTTCAGTATATGCTAGAGTATCTCCAGAACACAAAGTTAGAATTGTAAAAGCATGGCAGTCACATGGAGAAATAGTTGCAATGACTGGAGATGGTGTAAATGATGCACCAGCACTTAAAACTGCAAATATAGGTTGTGCAATGGGAATTACAGGAACTGATGTTTCAAAAGAAGCGGCAGATGTAATCTTAACAGACGATAATTTTGCAACAATAGTAACAAGTGTAGAAGAGGGAAGACGTATATATGATAACATTTTAAAAGCAATACAGTTTTTATTATCAAGTAATATGAGTGAAATTATTGTATTATTTTTAGTAACGTTATTAACACCATGGATTAGTAGCAAATTTGGAATAGGGGTAAATCATATTGAAATATTTACAGTAGTACAGCTATTATGGATAAATTTAGTTACAGATTCGCTTCCAGCTCTTGCTCTATCCAACGATCCAGCAAATGATGATATAATGAAAAGAAAACCTAATAAAAGCAAGAGCGTATTTACAAAGGGAATGGCATTTAGAACAATATATCAAGGAATAATTATTGGAATAATTACATTAATAGCTTTTTTAATTGGACTTAATACAGGTGATGATGTAATTAACAGATTAATTCCAAGTCATCCAGAGTTAACACCAGAAGAGATAAAAGTGGAAATAGCTCAAACGATGGCTTTTATTGTAATAACTTTCGCAGAACTTGTTCATGTATTTAGCATTAGAAATAATAAAAAATCTATTTTCAAAACTGGGATAGGCGGAAATAACATATTATTACTAGCACTAGCAGTCGCAAGTATATTAATGCTTTCAGTATTATTAATTCCAGGATTACAAGAATTATTTGGAATAATAACACTTCCTAGTGAAAAGATATTAGAGTGCATTGGATTAATATTTGTACCATTAGTAATTGTTGAAATAATGAAAGCCTTGAAAATAAATAGTTCTAGAGAAGAATGTTAATATATAAAAGAAAAGTATATAATAAAAGTTTTTTAGAATAATTATTAATAATCACCTATTGTATTAGATTTTACAATAGACGATAAAAATAAAACTCTTGTAAAATATTACAAGGGTTTTTATTTATAAATGAAATCAATACTATTTTATATAAGTTTTGCAACTATTATTTAGAGGACAAATATCACACTTTGGACTTTGAGAAGAACAAGTATTTCTTCCATGCCAAATTAAAATGTGATTAACATCTTTCCAATATTCTTTAGGAATTAATCTACATAAATCTTGCTCAATTTTTTCAGGCTCTTTTTCACTTGAAAATTCAAGTCTATTAGCAATACGTTTGCAATGAGTATCAACAGCAATACCCTGTGGATTATTAAAAGCTTCTAACATAATTACGTTAGCACTTTTTCTTCCAACTCCAGGTATAGTAATTAGTTCATCCATAGTTTGAGGAATTTCACCGTTAAAATCATCTATTATTTTTTTGCTTGCTGCTTTTAAATTTTTAGCTTTATTTTTATAAAATCCACAAGGATAAATTAGAGTTTCAAGTTCTTCTAAGTCAGCATTTGCAAAATCTTTAGGAGTACTAAATCTTGTAAATAGGCTAGGAGTAGTCTTATTTACTCTTTCATCAGTACATTGAGCAGATAAACATACTGCAACAAGCATGTGGAAAGGAGTATCAAAATCAAGGCTGCATTTAGCATCAGGATATGCTTTTATTAACTTTTCTATAATTTTTATAGCTTCTTTTTTAGTCATAGTAGTAATCTCCTTAATTTTTATTTGTTTATTTAAATTTTATCATATAAAGAGATTTTAAACAATAATTTATTAAGATATATTTTAAGGAAAATTTTAGCCAAACACAATAGTGAAATTAAAATGACTAATTTAGATATAATGCACAATTAGCTAACCCAATAATTACAAATAATTTTAGTAGATGAACTATTAGTGAGACCTAGTAAATGCTAAAGAATAGAGCCTATATAGTTATTATGCATACTTAGTGACCCTAATAGTGTTACTAATTCTTGCAGCTGTAAGTTTAAATGCAGTATTTAGTGATAAAGGAGTATTTAGCAGAGCAGAAAGTGCAGGAGAAAAGTATAATGAAGCAAAGGCAAGAGAATTATTGGAAACAGTATTATTAGCAGATGGACAATATGAGAAAAATATAAATCCAGAATATAACCAAGATGATTTTTTAGATGAATTAATAAAAAGTGAAATACCAGGATCAGATGTAAAAGGTGATGTAGCTATAATTGGAGAATATGCATATGAACTAGACAGAAGTGTACCAAAGATAGGACGTTACCTAGGAAAAGCAGAAGACCTAGTATG
>CATKDT010000070.1 GCA_949746675.1 uncultured Clostridia bacterium | reverse complement strand
TGTTGTTTTTCCTTCACTGTCTACTGCTGTTATTGTTATATCTGTATCTGTTGTTATATTTGCTATTGTGTATTCTCCTCCTGCTGTTGGAAAACTTGATATTGTTACTCCATTTGTTGCTGTTGCTGTTGAACTTGTTACTGATCCACCTCCGTATTTTGTTATGCTTCCTGTTACTGTTGCTGTTGGATTTTGCCAGTTTCCGTTTTGTGTTATTGTTGCTGTCACTATTACTCCATTTGCTGGTCCTAGACATCCTTTATCTGTTATCATTGGTACACTTCTGTCTATTTCAAAAATGTATCCTCCTACTATTACTTGTTGGATTGAAGATGTTGGATCTTCTTTTGGTAATAATGAACCTACTTTTCCTATTTCTTCATTTAATTCTTCTTCTGTTAATCCACTATCATATTTTCTCATTTGTGCTTCGCCTAATGCTAATGTTAATTCTTCTTGTGCCTTTGCTTGACTATACTTTTCTGTTGCTTGTTCTGCTCTGTTAAATATTCCACCTTGGTTAAATACCATACTTAGTGAAACTGCAGCTAAAATGAGTAGAACGATAATCGTTACCACAAGCGCAACCAATGTGATACCGTTCTGTTTTTTAATGTTTACTTTCATTTTCCTTCCTCCGTTTTGTTTTTCTTTTATTTCTACATTTATTTCTTCTTTTGTTCAATTTTATATATATTTCTTATGAAAGAAATATCTTAAAACATGATTTTATTAAAACTTTTCCTAAAACTTTTTTCCTTAATTTTATGTAGCTATACTACTCACTATCTAACTTTATTTTTTTATTTGATGTATTACATTTCTTAAAACATGAAAAGGACAGCCCACTACTCATTAAATATGGTTAAATATGGTCTGTCTTTGTTCTTTATCTCTGCTTTATTTTTTACGCAGCAAGAAACGCTACTTATATATAAGTAACTTTTAGCAATATTATATGTGTTATGTATATTCGCAAAACTTACAGCGTTTCTCATATCGTTTCTTTCCTCTTTCTTTTGTTTTATTCTACATTTCACCTAAATGTTACCATATCTTCCATTTTTTTTCAATATTTTATTTTAAAAGTATTATTTTTGTAATCTATTTGTAACATTTTCGACATTTATTATAGATAAAAAAAATACAGTTCAAAACTTTATTTTCTTTTGGCAGGGGTAGAAGGATTTGAACCCTCACGCACGGTTTTGGAGACCGGAATGCTACCATTAACATCATACCCCTAAATATTTACAAATATTATAATAACACAATTAAATTAATTTATCAAGTACTTTACTTTAAATTATTTTAAAAAATAAAAATGGACCTACTTTTTAGAATCCATTTTTTAATGTCATTACTGTTATGCATTCAATGTGTGAACTATAACAAAAATTGTCAACAGGTGTTATTGTACAAATATTATATGTTGCTTGTAGTTTTTGTAAATCTCTCATTAATGTTGCTGGATTGCAACTTATATAAACAAATTTTTTTAATTTCAATTTACAAATATTTACTATCGTTTTCTCATCAAGTCCTTTTCTTGGTGGATCAACAATTACAGCATTAGGATTTATTTTATTCTTTAATAATTGTTCAAATGCACTTTCAACATCTCCATTGATAAATTCTATATTGTCTATATTATTTATTCTAGCATTTTCCTTTGCATCTTCTATTGCTTCTTTTACTATTTCTATACCATATACTTTTTTCACTTTTTTAGATGCGATTATTCCTATTGTTCCAATCCCACAATATAAATCACATAATATGTCGTCATTAGTTAATCTTGCTTTTTCGATTGCTAGATTATATAATTTCTCAGTTTGCATAGGATTTACTTGATAAAATGAGTTTGCTGAAATGTTAAATTTAAACCCACAAAGCTCGTCTGTTATATATCCTTTTCCATATATTATTATATTTTTCTTTGATAAAATCACATTAGTATCTTCTGTATTTACATTTACTACAACTGTCTTTATTTTAGGAAACTTTTCTAATAACTCTTCTATGTTAATGCTTTTTAACTCTGTTTTACATACATCATTGCAAATGCTCATACTTTCTGCTTTATTAATTATATTTCTATCACCATTTTGAACTAATACTACCATTATTTCATTAGTTTCAAATCCTTCTCTGACCATAATATTTCGTAAAAGTCCTTTTTGAGTACTTTCATCATATATTGTATCTTTCCAATTTTGCATTATGTATTTTGCTATATCTTGTGATACTTTAGTTTGAATTTTACATTCTTCAAAGGGAATTACTTCATGGCTTCTTTTAGCATATATTCCAGCTTTACCATTTTTATTTATTGGATATATTGCTTTATTTCTATAAAATAATGGAGTATCCATTCCAATAGCGTCTTCTACTTTTATTGTATCAACATTTTTTAACATTTTATTTGCAAGGTTTTGTACTCTTATTTTTTTTATTTTCAATGTTTCATCATAAGATATATGTCTTAATAAACATCCTCCACATCTTGGATACGTTTTACAATCTATCTTTGCCCTTTTAGAAGATGGCTTAATTATTTCATTTACTTTCGCATATGCATAATTCTTTAAAACTTTTGTTATATGAATTTTGCATCTCTCATTTTTTAAAGCTCCTTGTACAAATACAATTATATTGTCGATTTTTGCTATTCCCTCTCCGTCCATTCCATAGTCAATTATATCTACAACATATTCATCATTTTTCGTCATAACCTGTTCCCTTCTACTTGAAGTATTTCTAGAAAAGTATTTTTATAATATATTTTTTCTTTTATCGTGTTTCACAAATATTGTTATTTGTTTTATTGTTTTTAAGTACTATTATTCTTTGTCCTTCTTTTCAATTTTTTCTTTCAGTTCTTTTACTTTTTCCTCTTCTTCTTTTAATCTGTTATCACTAATCTGGTCCATAAAACCATTTAAGTCAAATTGTTTTAAAAGATCATTTGTTGAGTCGTCTATATCTATTCCTAAATCTTTTAAAAATTTATGTTTCATATTCTATAATTCCTTTCACTTTAATATAATAATTTTCTTGCCTTAATTCTCTTCATATCTTGTTGTTTTAATTCTTACTGAATTAATTTTTTTATAAGGTGTGTTTTTCTTTGATTTCAATATATTTTGTACAATTATAATATATTATTTTTAAAATTTTATCAAGTATTTTTAATAAAAATATTGACATTTTGTTTATTTAAGTGTATTATTAATGTTGTTAAATATTTTATGCGGATGTGGCGGAACTGGCAGACGCGCTGGTCTTAGGAACCAGTGTCACCGACGTGGGGGTTCGAGTCCCTTCATCCGCACCAGTTATTTAATGAAAGCCTAATGTTTTAACATTGGGTATTTTTTATAAAAAGGATTAGATGGACCATTGTTATGAGTGATAAAATTTATACTATTGAAGAAATTAAATCTATTTTATCTAAAATACTTAGTAATACTCCTGTACAGCAAGTTATATTATTTGGTTCTTATGCTAAACAAATGGCTAATCATGTAAGTGATTTAGATTTTATAATAGATACCAAAGGAGTCCTTTTAGGGTTTGATTTTTTTTCTTTAATTGATGATATTGAAAAAGAATTTAATAAAAAAGTTGATGCATTTGAAAAATTAGAAATAATTGCAAATTCTAAGATTGATAATGAAATTAAACAAACAGGAGTTATTGTATATGAACGATAAAGAATATTACTCTTTAAATAAAATGTTAAGCTATATTGAGAAAATTGAACGATATACTTATAGCCTTTCTTTCGAAGAGTTTTCTTGTAATGATATAGTTGTTGATGCTACTATATTTTCAATTAGTCAAATTGGAGAATTAGTAAAAAATCTTAGTGATGCTTTTCAACAAAAGTATTCAATTATAAAATGGTCTGTAATAAAAGGATTACGAAATAAAATTGTTCATGATTACGAGGGAATTAATTTGTATATGATATGGATTGTAATAAAAAAAGATCTCCCTCAATTAAAAACTAATTTAATACAAATATTAAAATAATGTAAAGCGGGCGCCACAAGGGCGCCCGTCTCCGCTTTTCATATGAAAGCTTCTTCAATGTTTATTTTCGCCTGAAGAGTTCTCATATATTGGATCTTTTCTTCTGCTTCCTTGTTTTTACTTCCACAAGCGCATAAAATTAGGCACATCACGACTGTGATAATAGACATTACTTTCATTTTCATAGTTCTCTCCTTTGTATTTTATAAATAATTTATATTAACTAAAATAGCAAAGGAAAATCCCCTGCTAGTTTAGATTGCTTTCTATTTCTAGCAAGAGAATTCTAAAATTGAATAATAAAATATTATCATATTTTATGTAAAATGTCAATTTTTGTTTTTATACATTTTTGCAATATCTTTAATTCCCATTTTCGTTCCATAATTTAAGATTGCATTAGAATATATCTTAATTGCTATTCTAGCTATAATGAAAATTGCAACAAGTAAAATTCCAATTGAGATAAGTACTTCTTGTGTACTTGTAATTCCCATCATCACTCTAAATGGCATACAAAATGGTGATGATATTGGAAACATTGCAGCAAACGTATTAAGTTCACTAGTTGGATTCATCATTGTAAAATATGATAAGTAAAATCCTATTAATGTCAAGAATGCAACTGGTGTATTTGCTGATTGTATATCTTCTGGCTTACTTACTGTTGAACCTGTTAGAGCATATAATAAACTATATGCAAAATATCCTAATATAAAGTATACTATTGTAATTATTGCTAAATATGGTGTAATACTTGTTACATCTAATATTTGTTCTATTAGTTCTGGGTCTAAAAATGCTTTTGCACTAATTAAAGCTGTTCCAACTAATACTATCATTTGTAATAATCCAACTATTCCAATTCCAATAGTTTTTCCTAATATAATTGTTCTTGGACTTGTCGAAGTTACTAAAGTTTCAATAATCTTTGATGTTTTTTCAGTTGTTATTGAGCTTGATACTTGATATGCACAAAAGTATATTGCATAGAATAATGCTAATGACATTAACATCATTGCAAATACATTTCCATGTACTTCCTCTTCTTCTGTTTGTTCTAAACTAAATTCAAAGTTTGGCGTTATTGATTGTAACTGTTCTGGAGTTAATCCTAATTTAGTAATTTGGATATTGGTATATGTAGTATTTATAACATTTATTATTTCTTCAGGCACTCCACTCATCATTGCCATATTTTCCACTATATATCTTATCTTTACATTGTCATCTTGCTTTTCAATAACAATTGCTGAGTCAATCACCTCTTCTTCAATTTTATTTTTTATCTCATCAAATGTTACATTGTTATTAATTAACACTTCTTCTCCAAGGTCTGCTTGTTTTAAAGTCTCTAAATTTCCTTCAAATATATTATCCTTGTCTACTATTAAAATTCTGCTTTTTACTGAGTCTCCTTCTATTTTTTTCAAAATATTTGGAACATTAAATCCTACAACTATTAATACTAACATTATAATCGTTGATATTATGAAAGATTTTCTTTTTATCATTTCTGTCATTGTAAATTTCATTACTGTAAATATATTATTCATTTTAAATTTCACTCCTTTCTAGAATTTCTCTAGATACTCATAGGTATGAATGATTTTTATTTCTTTCAAATCACTCCCCTACTTTCTCTATAAATATGTCATTAAGTGTTGGCTTCTTTATCTCAAATTTATTAACTGATATACCTTCTGCTATAACTTTATTTAATAACTTGTGAGCTTTTTGTTCATCACTTATCTTTATTACATATTTATTATCTGTTTCGTTCTCTATCTCTAATTCAAATTCATTTATATATGTATCTATATTTTTATTTGTATCAATCTCAACTCTATTTGCTGGATATGTATCTTTTATTGACTTCAAGTTTCCTTGTAAAACTGTTTTTCCTTTATTTAGAATTAGTATATCACTACAGAATTCTTCTATTGTTGCCATTTGGTGTGCCGACATTATTACATATCTTCCTTCTTTTACCAGATTTATTATAATATTTTTTAATATCTCTGTGTTTACTGGATCTAATCCACTAAATGGTTCATCTAATATAACTAATTCTGGCTTGTGAATTACAGCTGTCATAAATTGAATTTTTTGTTGATTTCCTTTTGATAGTTTTTCTGCTGTCATATTTATGTATTCTTCTACTTTTAACTCTTTTGCCCATTTATTTATTTCTATCTCTGCTTCTTTCTTTTTCATTCCTTTTAATTCTGCAAAATACATAAGTTGGTCCATTATCTTTGTCTTTGGATATACTCCTCTTTCTTCTGGCAAATAGCCAAAGTTTACGTTCTCCCTAGTAACTTCTTTTCCATTCCATGTAATTTCTCCACTGTCTTTTTTTATTATTCCTAAAATCATTCTTATTGTAGTTGTTTTTCCTGCACCATTTGTTCCAAGCAAACCATACACTCCTGGTTTTTCTAAGGTTAATGAAATATTGTCTACTGCTTGTTTTCCTACAAATGATTTGGATACATTTTTTAATATTAGTCCCATATTTGCCTCCTTATTTTTTTCAGTTATTATAATACTACTTCTTATTTTAATTGTCAAGTGCACTTTACATTTTATTTTGTTTTTCCATTTTTTGTAAGTATAGCATATATGCGAGTATGATTAAAGCATATTAAAAACCCAGTGAGTGCAATACACTAGGTTCTTTCTATTTGTCTAAATCTTGTATAATGTCTATTACTAGAAGTATTGCGTCAATCACAATATCAATAAGTTTAAGTATTAATTTCATAATAAATTCATTATTACTTTACTTTTACTATATATTATAGTAAAATAACTTTGTTATTAAATTGAAAGAAAGAATATGTTTATAAAATTCTTCTTAAATAAACATATTTTATGAGGATTAATTATTATGATAAAAAAATTATTAATTATATTTCTTATAGCAATGGTTCCATTAATTGAATTAAGAGGTTCTATTCCAGTTGGCTTGTCCCCTGCTTTTGGCCCAGCATTTTCTGGAACTACACAAGTTTTAATACTTTATGCAGTATCAATCTTAGGAAATATGCTTCCTGTGCCTTTTATATTTTTCTTTGCAAGAAAAGTCCTAGTATGGGGTTCTGATAAAAAGTTTATAGGAAAGTTTTTTAAATTCTGCCTAGAAAAAGGCGAAAAAGGTGGAAAAAAGTTATCTGAAAAGGCTGGCCGTGGATTGTATTTTGCATTATTTCTTTTCGTAGGAATTCCACTTCCTGGAACTGGTGCATGGACTGGAACTTTAGCTGCAAGTCTTTTAGATATGGATTTTAAAAAGAGTGTTATTGCTGTAATGTCTGGTGTTGTGTTAGCTGGAATTATTATGGGATTAGCTTCTATGGGACTATTTGGAGCTATTGGTGCAATATTTGCTTAAATACATTTACATATATTGCCATTTTAAAAAATCTATGTTATAATAATTATGGAATACTTATTTAAATTTATTTTAGGGGCAAAAGGCACTGCATAAAGGGAGATTTATGCTTAGTGCCTTTTCTAATTTATTAAAAACTTTTGCAATTATGTTAATTGTTTTCTGTATGTTTTTTGTGCCTATTATTTATGCTAATTCTAACTATTTATCTTTTAGCGATCCTAATGTATCATCAATATATGATTTTTTATGGCCTATTCCTAATTATACTAATATATCTTCTCCTTTTGGCAAGCGTTTTTCTCCCACAGCTGGAGCATCTTCCTACCATTCTGGAATTGATATTCCAGCTCCTGAGGGAACTACATTATATGCTATTGCCGATAGTCAAGTTATTTTTGCGTCTTGGGGTGCTGGCGGTGGATATACTATTACTCTTCAATTAACTGATTATCCAAACATTAAAGTCTCATACTGTCACGTGTCTCCTATCATGTATGTTAAAAAATATGATGTTCTTTCTAAAGGTACTGCTATTGGAACTGTCGGTCCTAAAAATGTGTATGGAATTAATAATAATCCTTATAAAGATGACAATGGAAATCCTACGAATGGTGCCACTACTGGATGTCATTTACATTTTGCTATTAAAGATAATAATGTTAACGTTGATCCTTTGGGGTACTATGAATTTTAGATAATGTACTATTAAATGATAGTCTTATTCTATCATAAATTCTATATTTGCCGAGTGTTTGAACAATAATATTCATATAATTTTGACTATATTAGTATGATGTCTCTGTATTGATTAAATATTTTTCTATTAGTTTTTGTTGTATTACATTATTGTATACTTCTCCAAATTTTTTCATTTCAGTTTTCTTTCTGCACATCAAAAATCTGGTGTGCTTTTTTATTATTTTTCACACCAGATTATACATGATCTATCAACATGTTTGCAAGAAATGTCTACAGCCAATAGTCAACATAATGTTTTTATTTTCCCACTCATCACCATTTCGGGGTGAATATCTCTATGTTTAATTATTATAGATCTAGAGGAACTACCGGGCAGACCCCATGCGTGCCGTTATAGTTGTTGGTGCTCACATCAGCGCTGTCGCCGCGCACAAAGAGCACACGGACGCTGTCATAAGACGAAGGCGATGCCAACCACCAGTAGTAGCCTCCTGATGTCATAAATACGTTGTTTGGTCCTGGTTCTATTGAGTTGTTTCCTGTATAATATTCATCAGATCCACTCCATGTATAACTTCCGTTTGCGCCTACTGAATATCCATTTGCATTTCCTATCTTGTATATTAATTTTGTTCCATTCTTGTTTCCTGTTTTATATACATTAAATGCTTTCATATACATCTCTACACTTGGACTTCCTATTGCAAAACTTGAGTATGTGTTATTTTTCTGTGAACTCCATGCTGCTGGATCGCATAACCATGCCACACAATGTTCATTT